>JBHHYQ010000007.1:0-18338 GCA_046757595.1 Candidatus Omnitrophota bacterium | reverse complement strand
GGGCGTAATATCATCAAATACAATCGGCGCAGAAAGCTTATACTCGCCCTCCAAAAGATACACCACCCCCGGGTTTGAACCTAAATCGTCTATTGCCGCCTGAATAGTCGTCTGGTCATTGTCCCCGTCAGACGTAAAGTCAGCCTTAGAATTGAAACAGGAGCTACCGTCTCCAAAACAGCTATTACCGGTGCCATTTACCGAACCCAGGGAATTATAGGCGGCCACAATGCGCGTGGCTACGGTCCTTGCCTGATTAAGGCGGCGCCAATTAGTCCCGTCATAAAGATACAGCTGCTTTGCCCCGTCATCTTGGTCATAAAACACCCGGCCGGCTGTAGCGCTTACGTTGCTTTGCCCCTTAAAGCTAAAGGTATCTGTGTTTAGTTTGCCATTGGCCTCGATATCTAAATCCGCGCCTAAGGCCGGGCAGACAGGAAAAGGGCTGGTGTCAGGATACAGTCCCGAAGCAGATAAAAAGCATAAAATGAGGCTAATACGTAAGATATTCATTGTTTTTCGTCCGACGTCGCGCGCGTATTACGTGTTTACTTGTGGCTTGTCGCCTTGTGACTTATCGCGTGACTTACGAACTAATTATCGCTAAAGTTCACCTCCAGCCAGTTTGTTCCGTTGTAGATTAGCTCTAAGGTGTCGCCTCGGCCTAAGGCGCGGTCGTCATCCTTGTTCAATTTTACATTCGCGCCATCTTTGGGGATTGTTACCTTATAACTATCATTCGTCCCCTGCAAAATCAGGATATCGCCGCTAGATTTTCCCGGGGCAATGCCTGAGGCATTAACTGAGCCAGTCGCCCCCTTTATTCTTAAATAGCTTGTCTCTATCGGCCTGCCGGCAGAGGTCTTAATTAGCCCGTCTCCACTTACGGTTACAGTTAAGCCCCATTGTTCCAGGGTCAGCTTTTCCTTGCCGGTATACTGCGTCCCCTGCCCCTTATCCCGGATGCGCCGGTCGTAAGGAGTAGAAGCGTTAGTATCGATATATCCCGGCCCATCGATGTAGTTGGAGGCGAGATAGCTGCCGTTACAGTTGACGTTATCGATATTTATCCCGTATCCTGAGCCGCGAGAATCATAGATACGGTTTGCCGCGATGAGGTTGTTGTCCGCAGGGTCCGCTGCTGCGCCGCCGCTTACCCTTATCCCGCTATAGTTATTACCTTCTCCGTTATCAGAGATAATATTCCCCCCCAGGCTATTAGAAGACGATTTTTCGATATATACCCCCTCTTGTTTATTTGAGGTTATTGAGTTTGCCCAGACAAGATTTCTCTTTCCACCTGTAATCCAAACCCCTTGCAGGGTATTGCCGCTTATCCTGTTGCCCCGCAGGATATTATTGCTGCCAGAAGAAATCTCGATACCCATCAATTTGTTGTTCGCTACGATGTTATCCAGGACGATATTGTTGTTTGCCTTGTCAATCCAAATCCCCTCTTTTTTATGCCCGGAGGAGATGTTCCCCCGAATGATGTTGTTCGTTGAGCTGTCAATATAGATGCCTCCGAAATTAGTTGAGCCTTGCAGGTTATTTGCGGAGATGATGTTGTTATTGGATGAACCGCTTAGAAATATTTGGTAATATTTTGTCCCCTGTATTTGATTATCTTTGATGATATTGTAATTTGAGCCTGAGGCTAAAGAGATTCCAAAATACCCCCCGTTTATCCACAACTTGGTTAGCTTAGAATATGTTATACCCCGCATATCCACAATAAGAGGCGTATTTCTGCCAGTTGCGTCGATGCTTAGGCGAGAGATAGTCAGGCGATTCTTACCGCTGGCAAAAAGAACCGAAATATTGTCAGCGCCAACCTTCAGCACCGTCCCCCTGCCAGCGCCGATAAGAGAAACATTGTCTTTGTTGATGTCAATCTTCTTGGTGATATTATAAGTGCCCTCTAAAAGATACACCGCGCCCCCGGAGGAAGGCAGGTCGGTGATTGCCCGGTTTATCGTCTCTTGGTCGTTTTGTCCATTGCAGGTGTAGTCAATAGCGCTGCTTTGCCATTTTTCCGCCTTGAGGTTGCGGCAGCTGGCCTCACCCGGGCTACAGGCCGCGCCACTACTATCCAGCGAGCCCAGGGAGTCATAGGCGGCGACGATAATCGTGGCGATATTTTTGGGCGGGGCCGCGGTATCCCAGTAGGCGTTGTTTTCCGAAAGATAGGCCTCGTCGTCTTTATTGTAGTATATCCGCGCCTGGTTGGCGGTATCCGAGACAGGAGGAGAAGACGTGCCGTCGAACAAAGGAAAAGGGGTGAGCCTTAAACCAGGGGTCTCGATATCCCCCTCTACCTCTAATTTGGAGGCATCAGCGGCATATCCCGGCAAAGCAAGGCCATAAGACAAAAGACATAGATAAAGCATTGCCGCAAAGATATTGAACGAATTCTTCATCTTCTATTCTATCCTTATTCCCCCCATAATCACCGTGCCTGACCCGGAGATAGTTACTACCGCCCCTCCCCTGCTGTTTTTCAGAAGGGATATATTGCTTGCGGGATTGCGGGAACCATTATTAAAATCAGGCCCATATCCTCCAAAAATGGTCATATCCACAGAAGAGCTCATGCTTATATCGTTAATATTTATCGTTACGGGTTCATCTATCTTTGCCGTGGCGATCCTCAATTCATTGGGGACGCTATTCGCGGCAGCCGTATCCACGGCCGAGTCCGGCCTAGTGTTGTTGCGATCCAGGCTGTTATAAAGTATGGTCAGAGTTTGGTTTTTTACCGATTTACGGCCATTGGCCAGGTGCTTCAGGGTAATCGTTTCTCCGGACTGGTGAACCCCTTTAGCCCGAACCCAAAGAAGATTGGGCCGGAATTTACAGGAAGACCCGGGGCAACTATCGGGACCATCCGTAACAAAGGCGATATCCACATCATAGGCGCCCGCGCTGCTGCCGCCGCCGAAAGAGACATTGGAGTAAAAAGGGACATATTTAGAACGTTGCTGCGGCGGAGAAGAGCTCTCGAAAGAGCCCGAGCTCGTAGGGTCAGGCATCCCTTCTCCGGCTCCGGAATCGAGAGCACCATCGTTATTGCTATCATTGATTATCCTCTGATTGATTCTGTGGTCGTCGGACCAATCCCCGTCTTTATCGATCTCGGCGGCAAGATCAAAAAACACCTGCTCTGCCCCGGCCTGGGCAATATAGTAGGCCGCGCCGCCGGCAACATTATGTTGCGCCCTGTTCCTTTCGCTGATAGTTACGGCCACATAACCGGTAAGCAAAATGCTAATCACGGTAACTACGGAAATGGCCAAAATCAGGGCAACGCCCTTTTCTTTTGCCTGCATCCTTCCTCCCTAATTTTTGAAATCCACCATCGTCGAAGAACTAAAATCGACCGCCGGGACTATCCCCCGCTGCGTGGGCCGGCCCGCGGTTATGTCTATGCGCAAAGAATTACCGGTTAAGCTAAACTGCAAATCAGTGATGTCATTGGCGAGTATTGTCTTTGTCCCCGCTTCCCTAATCAACTGGTTGGGCTTATCGATGTTGCCGATATAATATTTGATATCCCGGCCCTCTGTCACCCCGTCGCCCCACTGTATATTCTGCTCGCTGTCCAGCCCGGTTACTATTTTAAAGGTCAATTCATCGGGCTGAGGCGATGTATTGTCGTTTAATAAGGTAATTTGCGAGCTGGCGGAAAGCATCAACTCCTCCCGCATCTTGTCCAGGGCCAAATTCGCCGCGGCAGAGACCTGGGTCATCGTATTACCCATAGTCAGGGAAATGTCATAAATGCGCATCACCCCAAAGGTAAGGGAAAAGACGATGGTCAGAATAGAAAGCGTTATCATAACCTCGATAAGTGTAAGGGCGTCTTTGCGCATTCTATTCTCTTCCCATATATATCCGCAGGGGGTAATTTCCCCGCTGGCCAATCCGCGCGCTCAGGTGCACCGGGGAATCCAGGATGCCATTACCGTTGACATCCTCAGAGCCGTTGATGATCCCATCTAATGCTGTGCCACCGTTGGCGCCGTTATCCTCCCCGACAATCCGGCCGTTTCCCTGCCGCCAGGAGACGGTAATATCTAAATCATACATCCGGTCTGCGCCGTAGGACCACTTAACGCTTTTGGCATACCCGCTCTCTTTTGCCCCTCCCAAGATAAAGATCCTCCCCCCATAAACAACTAAGCTATGCCCGATTCTCGAATTGCCAAAGGCATTGGCTTGTTGAAACCACTTTGCGCCATCCCAAGAATACCAAACTTGGCATTTTTGACCGGAGGCTTCACTGCCGATAATCCATATTCGCCTGTCAAAAACAACTGAGGCATGCCCTATCATCGGATCCCAGTCAGCCTTATTCGTTACCTCTGTCCAGTTCGCGCCATCGGGAGAAGACCAGACATCGTTTTTAAGAGTTCCATTACTATCCTGCCCCCCGATAACCCAGATCTTACCGTTGAATACTACCGAAGCATGCCCCGACCTTCTCGTCCAGGCGGCGCCACCCGTTACCTTTATCCAGTTCGCGCCATCGGAAGAAGACCAGACATCGTTAAAATATTCATGAGGGTTAGCATAAGCATTAACTCCCCCGATAACCCAGATCTTACCGTTGAATACTACCGAAGTATGCCCCATCCTTCTCGTCCAGTCGGCGCCACCCGTTACCTTTGTCCAGGCCGCGCCATCGGGAGAAGACCAGACATCATTCAACATATCATTATTGCCCCACCAGCCCCCGATAACCCAGATCTTACCGTCGAATACTACCGAAGTATGGTTACTTCTTTCGGCCCAAGCGGCAGCGGATGTATTTGTATTCCAGCTAACCCCCATATCGTCAGAAGACTGCACATCCTTATACCAAACAGAGGGTTCGCCTGCCCGTCCCCCGAGAACCCAGATCCTATCGTCGAAAACTACCGATGTATGATAACCTCTTTTATTAGCAAATGACCCTGATGACTTCGTCCAATCATCATAGACATCCCGCAGAACAATACTGCCCTTGCCGTCTAAATTTGCGATATCGAAGGTGTTGCCCGGAGAGCCTGTGACGGAATAGTCTGTTTCCAAATTAGAAAAGCCCGCCGCCCGCATCTCTTCCATCTTTGCCCGGGCCGCCTGCAGGGCGATATCTTGTTCGCGGTTGCCTTCACTTAACCTCTGAACGGAAACAAAGGCCACCATCCCCGCGGTAAGAAAAGCAATCAGGATGCCCATCGAAGACAAAACCTCTATCAAGGTAAAGCCTTTATCCTGCCTATCGCCCCGGCGAGAAAAAACCATCAATTCAATCACCATATCCCTCTTATGCTTACGGTTATTACCCCAGATTTTTTACTATCTCCAGTATCGGCAAAAACATCGAAAAGGCAATCATCCCTACTACCCCGCCCAAAAATACAATCAACAACGGCTCCAAAAGCGACATCAGCCCGGAGACGGCGGAATCTACATCGGCCTGGTAAAAATCGGCGATCTTGTCCAGCATCGGAGAGATATTGCCCGTCTCTTCTCCGATGGAGATCATATCGATAACCAGGAGGCTGAATACATCTCCTCCCTCTGCCTGACGCAGGGACTCGCCGATCTTTTCCCCCCGCGCCACGCGCATCCTTACCGCATTCAGGGTGTTTTCTACGGCCAGATTGCCTACGGTCTTAGATACTATTTCCAAAGAATTAAGGATGGATATCCCGCTTTTGATCAATGTAGACAGGGTTCGGCTGAAACGGGCGACAATTACCTTAAGGGCTATGCCGCCGAATATAGGCAACCTTAAACACAACCGGTCGAATTTCGCCCTTCCGGACGGTTTACGGATATAAAACCGAAAGGAAACAATCAATCCGGCAATCCCCAGGATAATGTAAGGAAAAAAATGCCCAATCGTATCGCTGATGCCGATTATTATCCTCGTGGGTAAAGGCAAGGTTATCCCCAGTCCGAGAAACATCTCCTTGAAAGAAGGGATAACCTTGATAAAGATAAAAGAGGTAATCCCAATAGCCATCGTTACTACTATTATCGGATAGATCATCGCCCCTTTGATCTTGGCCTTCAGCTTACCGGCCTCCTCCAGGTATCCGGCCAGTTTATCCAGGACAACATCCAGCGCCCCGCCCATCTCCCCGGCCCTGACCATATTTACGAATATAGAAGAGAATGCCGCGGGGTATTCCGCCAAAGACTCGGAAAGGCTGCGCCCGCTTTCGATATTAACCTGCAGGGAATTGACGATGTTTCTCAGGACGCGATTTTCCACCTGGGACGATATAATCCCCAACCCCCTAACCAAAGGCACACCGGTCTTAACCAATACGGCCAATTGCCGGGAAAACACCACCAGGTCGCCCAGTTTAACCCGTTCCTTCCTGGCAAACAACGACGCCCCCTGCCGGCCCTTATCTTCGTGGATAGAGACGATCGTCAGGGGCTCTTTTTTCAAAAAAGAAACCACCTCGGCGCGATCCCTGCCCTGAACCTCACCCTTAATCTTGCGCCCCTGGGCATTTATAACGACATACCTGAATGTAGGCATCTTTATAAGTTCATTGAGTTTATAGGGTTAAAAGATTTAACTCAACAAACTCAACAAACTCGACAAACTCGACAAACTCGACAAACTCGACAAACTCAACAAACTCAAGTAGGCGTAACCCTTAAGACCTCCTCTAAGGATATTTCTCCGGCCAGGCCCTTCTCTATAGCGTCTTCTCTCAATGTGCGCATCCCCCGGCTGCGGGCGTAATCTCTTATTTTTTCTATTGTCTTCCTTTGCAGGATCATCTGACGAATATTATCATCGATAGAAAGAGTCTCGGCTACGGCCACCCGGCCGAAATAACCGCTGTTACGGCATTTATCGCATCCTTTTCCGCGATAAAATACAACATCGCCATTTTTATCAATGTTCTCCGGGAGCCCGGCGATACCCTGGGCCGACGCCTTCTCCGATTGTTTGCAATGCGGGCAAACCCTGCGGGCTAAACGTTGGGCAACAACCAAAGTCAAAGTAGAGGAGATAAGAAATGGTTCTACCTGCATATCCATAAGCCGCACTATGGCCGAAGGGGCATCATTGGTATGCAATGTGCTAAGGATGATATGCCCGGTCAGGGCCGATTTCATCGCTATGTCCACAGTCTCATAATCCCTTATCTCGCCAATCATTATCACATCCGGGCTTTGCCTCAATACCGCCCGCAGGCAACTGGCAAAATTAAGCCCGATATCCGGCCTTGCCTGTATTTGGGTAATCCCTTTGATTTGATATTCCACGGGATCCTCTACGCTGACCAGATGTTTCTGGGGGGTGTTTAAGCAACTCATTAGGCCATAGATAGTAGTAGACTTCCCCGAGCCGGTAGGCCCGGTAAGCAAGATCATGCCATAGGGCCGCGAGATCGCCTCGTTAAATATGGCTAATGTATCGCGGGAAAATCCCAGGTTGGATAGCTCCATAGAAAGGCTGGCCTTATCCAATATTCTCAATACCGCCTTTTCCCCGAAGTGGATAGGCAGGATGGATACGCGAAAATCTATCTGGCGCCCCTCGAAACGGGAAGAAAACCGCCCGTCCTGCGGCAGACGCCTAATCGTTATATCCAGCCGGGACATAATCTTTATCCGGGCGATTATGGCATTGGCGTTTTCCCGCGGCAACGGCTCCATCTCCTGCATAACCCCATCTATGCGCAGGCGCAGGCGCAGGCTCTGGGCATAAGGCTCGATGTGGATATCGCTGGCGCGCATCTCGATTGCCTTGCGGATAATTCCGTTGACCGTATCGATAACCGAGGCATCCTGGCTGACGCGCAATACCTCCTCCACATCGAAGACATCCTCTTTCATCGGCTGCCAGCTGATATCGACCTTATCCTGTTTTCCTCCGTCCTGATCATAACCCGGCTGCCCCAAGCTAAGAGAATTATAATAATCCTGCGTCTTTTTTATCTGCTCTTCTCCGGCCACAACGGGCTGAATATTGCAACCGGTGATGATCTTTAAGTTGTCGATAATAAACACTTCAAAGGGATCAGCCATAGCCACGGTAAGAACCGACCCCATCCTGGCCAAAGGGATAACCCGGTAACTACGGGCGATGTTTTCGGGAATAATCCGGATAATCTCGCTGTCTATTTTGTATTTAAAAAGATTTATCGGAGGGATCCCGGCATCGTCGGAAAACGAGACCAACCGCTTTGTCTCTCTATCCAGGTTATCTCCCGGCGGCGCCTTAAACGATGACTTCTTTTTATCTTTATTTGGCAACATAATGTTTTGCGTCTAAGTAACCCTAACAACCTCTTCCATCGTGGTTATGCCCCGGGCCGCAAGGCCCACGGCGCTCCGCCTCAAAGTTACCATCCCTTCTTCCAGGGCGCAATTACGGATCTCTGCCTCCGTAGCAGAGGCAGAGATCAATCCTTTCATTCGCGGGGTAATCTCCAGGGTCTCAGCCAGGGCAACCCTGCTTTTATACCCCGTATCGTTACAGGCCGGGCAGCCTTTGGCGCGATAGAGACAATCCGGCCGGGGGATATCGGGGCATTCCTTTTTCAGGCGACAGACTACATCCGGCGGCAAAGAATAAGGCTCGCGGCAATCCCCACAGACCGTCCGCAGCAATACCTGCGAGACAATCAACAGACAGGAAGAACTAATCAAAAAAGGGCCAACGCCCATATCCACCAGGCGAACAACAGAGGCCGGGGCTGATGTCGTATGCAATGTAGTAAGTATGAGATGCCCGGTCAACGCCGCCTTGATAGCGATATCCGCGGTTTCGGAGTCGCGGATCTCGCCCACGAGAATAATATCGGGGTCCTGCCTTAATATCGAACGCAGGGCTGAGGCAAAATTAAGCCCGATATGCTCCTGCATAGGAACCTGGTTTATCCCGGGAAGTTCGTATTCTATAGGGTCCTCTACGGTAACGATGTTTTTCTCAGGGGAATTTATGAAATTCAGCGCGGAATAAAGAGTAGTAGTCTTGCCTGAGCCCGTAGGGCCGCAGACCATAATCATCCCAAATGGCTTAGAGAGATTTTTTTTAAACGAAATGGATCGTTCGTCCAGGCCCAGCTTATCGATATCCAGGATTACCCGCGATTTATCCAGGATACGCAGGACGGCATTCTCCCCTAAACTCGTAGGCACGACAGAGACGCGAAAATCAACATCCCTTTCCTGGAACTGCATCCTAAACCTTCCTTCCTGAGGCAGGCGATGTTCGGATATATCCAACCCAGACATTACCTTTATGCGGCTGATTATCCCGCTATGGAATGAAGGAGAAAAAGACAATAGTTCATAAAGTACATCGTCTATCCTGTAACGCGCCCTTAGCGCCGTTCCGGAAGGCTCGATGAAGATATCGCTGGCATTGCGCTCGATGCCCAAGGTCATAATCCGGGCCGTGGCCTTCACCACCGGCCCTTCATCCAAAAAAGAACGGGAAAGGTTACGGTCGGCATCCTGAGAATTATTTATTTCCATAATTTATTTTTAGGGCCTGCTCCATATCACCTGCCGTAGCAAGAAATATCTTTACCCTTAATCCCGTAATGCGCTCTATGGCCTCTACGGTCTGTTTATCCAAAGGGTTCAACATTGCCACCGTAAGAATTCCATCTATCCTGTCTATAGGAATCACGTGCGAATCTTCTACTATATTACGGGGAATAAGACCAAGCGCATCCTGGTCGATAACGCAATGATTTACCCTGATATAGGGATATCCCGATTGGGTAGCCAACACGCTATAGATATCTTTTTTGCTGACATAACCCAACTCCACCAATATCTCCCCCAACATATCATTGCGATGTTCCATGCGCTGAAGGTTAAGCGCCTCTTGCAGCTGCTTACTGTCGATGATCTTTTTTTCCAGAAGAAGCTGACCGATCCTAATTTTTACCTTTCTTTTATGAGGCATTTGTCATCCGGATCATTTTCGGGACAAGGCATTCCTGACGAACGAACGCATCTCTTTATTTGTCTCCAAGCGAAGAAAGGCCGACAAGGCCTCCCGGGACCTATTCGTGGCCATCGCCCCCAGAGCCAATATCGCCTGTTTGCGCAATTCCCCATCCTGGCCATAAAGAACGGTTTCCAGGGGAGAGATCAACTCCTCATTCGCCAAGTTTCCCGCCAACTCCAAAAGAATAACCATCTGTTCTTTGTCCCGCGCGCTGTTTAGATTTTGCTTTAGTTTTTCCACTGCCGCGCCGGAGACCTGCTTCAAAACCAGAGAAATACGTTTACGCAGGGCATACCCATCGAAAAGGTCATAGACGATCTTATCCCAGCGCAGGCAAATATCCAACAGCCCCTGCAGCGGATCCTCGCCCATAACCATAACGATCTTTGCCGTCTTCTCCGGATGAGACGAAAAATAATCCATAAACAACGATAACAACACGGCAAAGGAATTATGCAAAGCAAGGATATCGCGAATAAAGTCTTCGGCGTATTTACGCAACGACAGCCCCTGGCCATCGGAACCATCGCAAGCCAATACCCCGGACAGGGCATAATAGACTTCGCCGATAAGAATATATCGCCCCCGCCCCCGATATTCCCGTAGGCGGGAATAAAAATCATCCCGGTTAAGGCTGGAGATAAAATCGCCGATCATATCTCGTATCATATCCAAAATCCAGGCATAACCCTCATAATCCATCTTGGCGCTTAACAGCTCGCACAGCGGGCGAATCCTCTCTGCCGCCCTCTGCTCCCTGCCCAGAAACTCCTCGATTATGGCCTTTATTTTTCCCGATATCGCCTCCTCGCCTCTCGCCCCCTTAACCGAAAGGCTGCGCAATAAATCCCGGATATCGTCCTTGCGCCCCCCGGCCAACAACTCCTCGAGAAAACCGCCAATCATTTTCGGGCTCAATGTCCCCAGGTCCCCCGGGCGCAAAGACAAAATCATCTCCATCCTCTTTTTTATCGATAATTTCGACCAAGGGGTCTTGTCGGTAAGATAATCCACGACCTCCCGGTCCAGGCCGGACCGAGACAACCGGGATGCAATCCCCGAAATAACATTTTCTTTTTTGCCTCTATCGAGCAACATCTTATCCATGAGATCTTTTATCGCCAACGGGCTGGCTGCGTCCGGACCGCCAATATGCCTTATCAGGCCCAATAATTCTTCATCGGGTAAGGCGGCAATAATCTCCGGGGTTATATTTTTCCTGTTTGCCCCGAGGATCTCCGGCTGAGAACGGATAAATTTACTTTTAATCCCCGGATCCAACCCCCTGATCACCTGCGATAATTTTGCCACCGCCGCCGAATGGCCGCCCTCCTCCCGATAAATCCCGCTGCTTATCTTATTTACCCCCTCGGCGACGATATCGGCCTCGCCGCCAGACACCCCGGCCTTATCGGACAAAGCAATCTTGTTTATCGCCTGGGCCAGCTTTTCCGGATGCCCGGATATGGCAGAGACAAGCGATTTGTTTCCGACATCCCGCCGATCTATTTTTCCCAGGAGAAAATCCATTATCATCGCATCCCCGAATTTCTTTTCTATGGATGCCTTCTTCGATGCCTGCGGCAATCCGGGATCATAACTAAACTCCTCTATCCTGATATGGCTCAGTTTTTCTTCCCGGCAGATTTTCCCCCACCCTCCCTTATCCGCAATCTGTCTTCGTTCCCGGCTTAAGTTGCCTATAAATACATTAAGCTCTCTATCGTCGACGCCGCGGATAAACGAGATGGATTTTATGTCGCTTTCGATCATCAAAGAGATAAACTGCTCTTCGCCCAATTCCTGGGCCTGGCGAACCGTAAGGCGGCGGCTGTTTATAACTAATGTCTTTTCCGACTCAACTATCTCCAGGCAGGGGGTCTCCTCCATAATCAACTCCAGCCGTTTAAGCATCTCGTTTATTAAATTCGCCCGAATAGAACTGCCGACAGGATAAAGGCGGAAATTTTTTACCGCCGCCTGGATAGCCCGCACCAGACAAGCAATCTCCAAATCGGCAGAAGACGACAGCGCGGCCTTCATTCGGATATCTTCTTTGGCCGCCACAGCCTGTTCCGATACGTATTTCAGGTAATCGATAACCTCCCGGGGGTCGAACAATGTGGCCGCCTTTTCCCGTATCAACCGACGGTATTTATTAGCGGCAGCCTGCTGGTCGGCATTGGCAAAGTGAAAAGAAAGGTCCGCGGCTACATTATACAGATCGCCTTGATTTTCCTGCTCCAATGCCCGGCCGATCTTTCGATGCAGGGCCTCTCGCTCCTGCGGCCCCAGCTCGTTATAAAGCGTATCCTGAGTAGCCTTATTGACGAAATTGAAATTACCGATCTTTCTCTCCCGGACTAAATAGCCCTTTTTCGCCCGGGACATAACCTCAAAGATATAGCCCACATTTTTACCGCCTATCTTTTTCAGCATATCGACGGTGAAGTCGTCTCCGATGACCGCTGCCTGAAGTATCGTCTCTTTGGTCTCCCGGTCTATCTTTTTCAGGCGCTTCCTAATCGTCTCTTCCAGGGAATGAGGGATATCCAGCGAGGATAAATCTACGGTTAACCGCCAGCCATTATCATAAGCCAGGATACCGTTTTCCACCAAAGATTTGAATATCTCCTCGATGAAAGCGAGGTTTCCTCTGGTAATGCCAAAGACCAGGTCGCTAAGCCTATCCGAGTTCTTTAGGCCGGGAAACATCTTTCCAATCATCATGCGGCTATCTTCCGCAGTCAACGACGACAGGACTATCTCAGCCGTATTCACGGGATGCCCCAGATAATCCAACCATTGCCTTATCTTCGTTTTCCGCCTATTGTCCATGCCCCCCTGTTCGCTATCCTGAAATGCCAGGACAATAAATATATTTTTTTTGTTCTCATACCCAATAATATAGTGCAGGAGTTCCAGGCTGGCGCTATCCGCCCACTGGACATCATCGAAAAACAAGGCCAGGGCGGCATCGCGGTTTATCTCCCCCAAAAGATGCAAAAACCCCCGGAATAATCGCGAACGCGCCTGTTTATTATCGTCTCCCCGGCCACCCTCCGAAGACTTTATCGTTGGCAAAAGCAAAGATACCTCCCGTAATTCATCTTCGGGGACGGCGGAAAGGATCCTCTTTAATCGAGGGTCATCCTGGCCGAGATCGCGGAAATAATTGTCCAGGGCGGAACTGAACAGGTAATAAGGGTCATCGCGATGCTTCAAAAAACACCTGCCCTGTATAAGCGTGGCATTACCCCGGATATAGCCGGCAACCTCGGATAATAACCGACTTTTTCCCTGACCAGTTTCCCCGGAGATAAACAGGCTATACAATAACCCCTGGCTTAAGACATTTTCCCTGAATGCCCCTTTTATCTTCTCTATTTCATGTTTTCGGCCTATGAATTCGGGACAGGGAAAAGGGTCGGGGGCGATACGAGAAACCATATCCCGGACGATGAGATCGCGAATATAGGCCGTTTGGTTCCTTCCCTTTTCCTTGGCCAGATAAAGGGCCTTATCCGCCGAATCGATTAGTTGCTCTACGCCTTTAGCGTCATCGGGAAAAATAGAAAATCCTACGCTAATGGTTAAAGATACCTCGTCGTCGTTTTTACTGCGAAAACAGGCCTTGCCCACCTCTTGTACCAGGTGCTGCCCCAACCCTATCCCCTTTTGCCGATCTACGCCGGGCAGCAAGACCATAAACTCGTCTCCGGCATACCTTAAGACCATATCGGTCTGACGACAGCTTCTCTTCAAGATCTCGGAAAATTGCTTTAACACGGCATCGCCGGTTAAATGGCCATAACCATCATTGAGATCTTTAAAGTTATCTATATCGATAAGAAAAAGCCCTAAAGGGTAATTGCTAACTTGCGCCTTTTTAATCTCTTGAGGGAGAAATTCATAAAGATAATAACGATTGAACAGGCCGGTCAAAGGATCGATAAAGGTAGGCTTTTCGAAACGAATATCTTTGTCCATTATCCCCGGGTTTAACTTGCAGCCTAAATTAGGCATTAGAAATCGGCGAATAAAATATCAACCTTCTTCAGCCTTTTTTAATTGCTATCTTTTACCAGGCCAAGATATTTATCTATCTAAGTTATTAACCCTTGACTTACTAATGCGCGTTTATAAGCCGTCTTTTGCCCGTCGGCGCCCGTTGCTCCGCCTCGAAGCGCCACCGCCAGGCCGACCCCGTCCTTTTCGTCCGGGTACCCCGCGGGACACCCATCCAGCGGATGGGTCGCGCGCCTTGCCTACGGACAAAATCCTAACTTCTAAATCGTACATTAGTAAGTCAAGGGCTAATAATGCCCGACAAAAAATTCAACACCCCCATAATCCCTAATATATAACACTATATAACACAAAAAACGATAAATGTCAAAGGAAATCTGCCCCCTATTCAGGGTTTGGGGCGCAGATGATTAAGCCGTTTGTATTAGGGTGGGCAGTATTTGGCATCCGTTCATCTCCCCCAATGACCCGGACCGCGCCGCGCGCTCGGAAAATACTTGCGTAGTGTCGGGAGAGAGCGAACCGCCGAAAATAAGCAAAGGCACGGGATCGGCAGAATGGGCCTTCATTGCGCAGGGCGTGGAGTGATCGGCAGTCACGCAGATAAGGCTGTTTTTATTATCTACCCCGTTTAGGAGGTTGGCGAAGAAAAATTTATCGATAGCCTCGATTATCTTTTTCTTGAGAGAGGAATCCCCGTCGTGCGCCGGCTCGTCCGGGCCTTTGATGTGGATGTATAACCCATCGTATTCGGCTACTTTCTCGAGGGCAATCCTGGCCCAGGCCGAATAGTCCTTCTCCAAGTCCCCGGTTCTTTCCGGGACATCCACGATATCCATCCCCGTGAGCAGGGCAATGCCCCGCTCTACGGGCATCTCCACGAAAGAGGCGAATTTCAAATTATAGTTTTTTTCGATGGAGGGGAACTCCGGCAGCCGGTCTCCGGCATCGCGGGAAAGGATGATGTTTGCCGCAAGTTTCCCCTCGTCGCGGCGGGTCTTGTTTACAGAAGACCATTGCAACACCTTATGGGCCTTCTCCGTCCACTCGGTCAATAGCCTGGCCGCGGCCAGCGCGCATTCGTCTTCTTCGCGCCCCTTATAAGGCTGAGACGACAAGACATAAGGGGAAAACTTTTCCAGGGCCAGGCTGAACACGCCCTCTTTTTCATAGGCCGGGTCGGTGTTGGTTATCCAGCCGGAAAGGCGGCTGCGGATACCGCGGATAACCAAGACCCCGCGATGGCCGACAGTACTCTTGAGCTCGAATGTCCCCTGGGAAAGAATAACATTCTTATTTACCTCGTCGGCTAAGGCGCGCGCCTCTTTTGTGTTTAAGTCCCGCCCCACGCGCCGATCGATTATCTTTTTACCATCGCTATCTACGGTAGCGAAGTTAACCCGCAGGGCCAAATCTCCCGGGTTGACCTCAAGGCCCGCGGCATAACTCTCTAAAGGCCCGCGGCCGGTATAATATCTCTTGGCATCATAGCCCAAAAGGCTGATTACCGCCAGGTCGGACTCCGGGGCAACACCTTTCTCCACGGGATAAACCAGGCCGCTGCTTCCCTCCCGCGCCAGCCGATCCAGACAGGGAGTAACCGCGGCCTCCAAAGGCGTCTTACCGCCCAACTCCTCCAAGGGCAAATCCCCCAGGCCATCCAGGACTACATAAAATATCTTCTGCCTCATAACTTAACACAACGGAAGTAGATTTTATCTGTGTAGCGAATTGCAATTTTAGCAAATCATCCGAAGCAATTTTGGGTATCCCTACAAATGCGTTTTTTGTAGGGACGCCGAGGATGTCTGAGCCCGTCCTGGCGAATTATGAGCCGACGGGCGAGTTCCGCAGGCGCCGAAATTGCTTCGGATGATTTGCGTTAAGAAATTGCATTTGAGCGTAACAGATAAAATCTGCTTCCGTTACCCCACTCTAACACTTACTAAACCCGCAGGCCTGGCACTTGATGCACCCCTCTTCGTGGCGCAGGGCGCCGCCGCAGTCCGGGCAGACCCCGATAATGTTGTTGGCCACGGCAACGTTTACGGTATCGTCTAATTGCGAAGAAGAAGACAGGGCTTCGATATTATCCTGCCCCTTGCCGTGTTTAAAGGAATTATTCATCAGGCGCCTCTCGATTACCCGGGCTATAGCATCGGCGCAGGAGAATATGCGCTTGCCCTTTTCCCAGGAAGGCGAAGGGCACCTTATCCCCTTCAGCTGCTCGATCATCGCCTTTAGCTCTATGCCCGAACGCAGGGCCAGAGATACCAGCCTTCCTACGGCCTCTAATTGGCTGGCCGCGCAGCCTCCGGCCTTGCCCATCTGGGTAAACACCTCGAACGGACGGCCCTGCTCGTCGCAGTTAATCGTAACATAGAGATTTCCGCAACCCGTCGAAACCTTGCTGGTCGTGCCCAATGTCACCTCCGGGCGCGGCCGCGGGCCAATATTTGCCGACGGGGCAACCGCAGCCTTGCCCCCCCCTGCCGGCTTAACCTGTTTTTTTCCGATATTCAACACTTGTTCCTCCCGCGACTTATCGCGATAAATGGTTATACCTTTACACCCTGTCTCATAAGCCAAAACATAGGCCTTCTTGATATCTTCCGGTGTGGCGTCGTTATGACAATTTATCGTCTTGCTTACGGCATTGTCCGTCCGGCGCTGGAAGGCGGCCTGCATCTTTATGTGCCAGTCGACAGAGATGTCATGGGCGGTAACGAACACCCGGCGCACATCCTCGGGAACCTGGGCTATGTCTTTTATGCTGCCGACCTCGGCAATCTTTTCCATAAGCTGGCGGGAATAAAACCCCCGCTTCTTGGCGGTCTCCTCGAAGATAGCATCCACCTCCACCAGCTTGTCATTATCCATAACCTTGCGGTAATAACACAGGGCAAACAACGGCTCTATCCCCGAAGAACAGGGCCCGGCAATGATACTTATCGTCCCCGTGGGGGCAATGGTGGTCAGGGTCGCGTTGCGCAGTTTACCGTTCTTCCTTTTGGCATAAACACTCTGCCCGTAAGCGGGAAACACGCCCTTTTCCTTGGCCAAAAACCGCGATTCCCAACGCGCCTCCTGCAGGATAAAAGACATCACTTTCCCCGCCAGGCGCAGGGCCTTTTCGCTATTGTAAGGGATCATTAATCGGCAAAGCATGCTCGCCCAGCCCATTACCCCCAGCCCGACCTTGCGCGTAGATCTTGTACGTTCTTCTATCTGCGGCAGGGGAAACTTATTTATCTCGATGACATTATCCAAAAAGCGCACGGCAATGCGGGTAGTGCGGCGCAGCTTCTCCCAGTCCACCTCGTATCGCCCCTGCCCCTCCCTGACCATCAGAGAAAGATTGATACTGCCTAAGTTGCAGCTTTCATAGGGCAGCAGTGGCTGCTCACCGCAGGGATTAGTGCTTTCTATTTGGGCCAGCTGCGGCGTGGGATTGGACTTGTTCATCCTGTCGATAAAGATTATCCCCGGCTCGCCGTTCTTGTGCGCCTGGCGCACGATAAGGTCAAACACCGTTTTGCTGTTTAAACGGCGCGCAACCTTTTTTGTGCGGGGGTCTATCAGGTCATAGTCCTCCCCCTTTTTTACCCTCTGCATAAACTCGTCGGTAATCGCCACGGAGATGTTGAAGTTGTTGATATCTTTGTCCTTCTCCTTACAGGAGATAAACTCTAAGATATCCGGGTGGTCCACGCGCAGGATACCCATATTCGCCCCACGCCGCGTTCCCCCCTGTTTTACGGCATCGGTGGCGGCATCGAAGACCTTCATAAACGATACCGGCCCCGAGGCCAGCCCCCCGGTAGATTTAACGATACTGTTTTTCGGCCGCAGGCGGGAAAAGGAAAATCCCGTGCCACCCCCCGATTGATGGATAATCGCCGTGGACTTTATCGTCTCGAAGATATCGCGCATCGAGTCTTCTATGGGAAGGACGAAGCAGGCCGACAACTGCCCCAGGTCGCGCCCGGCGTTCATCAGTGTCGGGGAATTGGGCATAAACTCCCGGTTGGAAAGCAGGCCGTAGAACTCCCGCTCTATCTCCTTTATTACCCGCCGGCTTTTACCATAACCTTTCTCCGCCGCGGCCACGGCCCGGGCCACGCGGCGGAAAAGGCCATCCGGCGTCTCTACGATCTTGCCCTCTTTGTCCTTTTTAAGATACCGCCGCTTCAAAACCGTCAATGCGTTTTCCGATAATTTTACAGGCATAGTTTAGCTATCTCCACACAGAGCCGATTGACGCGCTCGGCTAACCCTACATCCAATGTCCCACACCCGCAACTGGGCGTAACCATTATCCGGT
>JBHHYQ010000006.1:0-18601 GCA_046757595.1 Candidatus Omnitrophota bacterium | reverse complement strand
GAAGGCATAAGGCGGAGCGGCCGAGGCATTGGCAGACGATAGAAGAGGGCCGGGATTTGTCCGGGGCGATAAAGATGGCAATATCCTCTTCGCCTCAGGCGATAATCGTCGATTGCCTTACATTGTGGGTCTCCAATTTATTGCTTTCCCAAACGGCGGAAGAGGGTATTTTGGATGTTGCCAAGGGCGTGGCCTCCCTGGCCGCGGGCATTAAGCCGCAGATAGTCTTCGTAACCAATGAGGTGGGCGCGGGCATCGTGCCCGAGAACGGGCTGGCGCGGCGTTTTCGCGATCTGGCGGGGATGGTCAATAGGATATTTGCCGCGCAGAGCCAAAGTGTTTATATGTTGGTTTGCGGGGCCCCCTTGAAATTATCTCTATAAGATGAGATTTAAAACTATCAACCCTTAACTTACTAATGCGCGTTTATAAGCCGTCTTTTGCCCGTCGGCGCCCGTTGCTCCGCCTCGAAGCGCCACCGCTGGGCCGACCCGTCCTTTTCGTCCGGGTACCCCGCGGGGCGCCCATCCAGTGGATGGGTCGCGCGCCTTGCCTAGGGGAAAAATCCTGGCTTCTAAATTGCGCGTTAGTAAGACAAGGGGTAATAAAATCAATGCCTGGTTATTTCTGCCGGAGGCATATTGATTGAAAGGCATTAAATGTTTACCGGGATTATCAAAGAATTGGGCATCGTAAAGAATGTTGGCCGTCGGGGTAACTTGACCTTGCTGGAGGTAAAGTCTAAGGCCGCGCTGAATGGTGTTGGTGTCGGTGATAGCGTGGCGGTCAACGGCGCCTGCCTTACTGTGGTGAAAAAAGACAGTGACAGTATGGCATTCGATGTTATGCCGGAAACAATGCGCCTGACAAATCTGGGAAAACTGCGTATCGGGCAGAGGGTAAACTTAGAGCCGGCATTGAAGGTAGGCGATAGTCTCTCCGGGCATTTTGTCTTGGGGCATATTGACGGCCAGGCATTAATTCGCCGCAAGGCATTCACAGGAAACAATCTTTGTTATGGAATAGACATTCCTTCTGGCCTGGGTAAATACATCGTTAATAAAGGGTCTGTGGCCGTAGATGGAATAAGTTTGACCGTGGCCGAGGTTCGGGGGAGACAGTTTTCTGCCTATATTATTCCTCGCACCCTGACTAATACTACCCTTAATTACAAAAATATCGGCGCGGCCGTAAATATAGAAATAGATGTTTTGGCGAGATATTGTTTTATCAACCCTTAACTTACTAATGCGCGTTTATAAGCCGTCTTTTGCCCGTCGGCGCCCGTTGCTCCGCCTCGAAGCGCCACCGCTGGGCCGACCCGTCCTTTTCGTCCGGGTACCCCGCGGGGCGCCCATCCAGTGGATGGGTCGCGCGCCTTGCCTAGGGGAAAAATCCTGGCTTCTAAATCGTGCGTTAGTAAGACAAGGGGGTAATAACAAATAAGCGCTAACTCTTTGTTACGCAAAGATGCTAAGTCGGAATTCCCGGAAAAAATATTTGTTTTTTTGATCTTTATGGTATAATATGCATTAGTCTTTACCCTGTAGCAACCCAAGGGGTAATAATACTTTTTGTCAAACTGAAGTAGGAAGTGTTGCGGTATTTCTTGCTAAAAAACCGAACCATTTGTACTGCGTCTAAAAAATGTGCCCAAACATCGGCGCAAACAGAACCCGAAAAGAACAATAAGCCGCAACAAAACACAAGGTGCAATTTGCGAAATACCGTCGGATACATCGAATATATCCGTTTTTCCGACGCTCGCGCCCCAGTAGCTCAGATGGATAGAGCACAGGTTTCCTAAACCTGGTGTCGGCAGTTCGACTCTGCCCTGGGGTAATTAGTTCGGAGTCCGGAGTCCGGAGAAAAAAGCAAAAAAATCTTTTATTCCAATCTCCTGGCTTCCAATTCCAGACTAAAATTAATTCGGAGTTTGAAGTCTGGAGAGAAAAGAGAAAGAATCTTTTGCTCCGGGCTCCCAACTTCCAACTCCCAACTAAACATGGATAAGCAGATGATTGCCGTAGAAAATGAGATTCTGGATAAGCTTGCCGGAAGGATTACTCTGATGCAGGATATCGAAGAACGGAAAGATGTGATGTTTCGGGTCTTTCTCGATGTCTATAACAGTCCTCGGGGTAAGGCCTTGTTGCGGCGGGCCAAGGGAATAGAGATTGAGAGTTTTTTTAATGATTTTCTTTCTTACGGCTTAATCGAGGATTTTTTGGCCGACCCGGAGATAGAGGATATTATTATTAATTCCCTGGGGCCAATATTTGTGCACAAGACGGCTAAGGGGTTGGTAAAATTGGAACGCGGTTTCCGCAATTCGGAAGAATTAAATCTGTTTATTCGGAAGTTGATTATTTTTTCGGGTAGAAAAGATATTCGCAAAATAAATAATGTAGAGTTGTATAAGGTGAAGGGGCGGGTTAATATCGTGTTTTCTCCTTTTGGCCCCCAGATTACGATTACCCGGGCCAAGGAGAGGCCTTTGAGTGTTATCGATTTAATCCGCAATAACACATTGTCTTTTGATGTTGCCGCCCAACTATGGCTATATGTGCAGGGCCTGGGTGTCAAACCGGCCAATATCATTATCTCCGGCGGCCCGGGCACCGGCAAGACGACATTGCTTAACGCCTTATTTAGTTTTATTCCTGTTCAGGACAGATTGGTAGTTATCGAGGACACCCTGGAATTAAATACGGATTTAGAGGAAAATTGTTCGCGCCTGGAGAGCGATGAAGATGTGGCTACTGCCGATTTGGTGAAAAACAGCCTGCGGATGCGGCCAGACAGGGTTATTGTGGGAGAAGTCAGGGGGCGAGAGGCGCAGGACCTGATGACGGCAATGAATATCGGTAAATATTGTATGGGCACCCTGCATGCCGCAACAGCGCGAGAGACAATAATGCGTATGCAGAACGAGCCGATGAATGTTCCTGAGGTCTTGGTTAACTTAGTAGATGTGTTTATAATCATGAAGCGGTTTAACTTGGATGGAGAGATTGTTCGTGTCAGCGGCGAGATTGTAGAATCAGCGGGTATGGAAAGAAAGCTGGTTTTGCTTTCTCCGGTTTGGTCCTATGATTACCCTCAGAGAAAGTTTGTTATTTCTTCGGTGAGCAGCGTTTATCGTGATCGCCTGGCCGAGGTAAGCGGATTTTGCGCTAACCGGATTATGCAAGAGGTTTGCCTGCGGGCAAAGATGTTGCGGATATTGGAAGAAAGAGATATTTCTAATCTTAAACAGATAACGTTGTTTTGTCGTAAATATCACGCCCATCCTCGACAAGCCTTGGATGATTTGAACATAGAAAGCGAGGAGTTTTTCCCAGATAAGTATGATAGTTGATGTTGGATGTTTACTATAATCTGGGCCGCGCGCAGGAGTTCTTTCTTCGGGATAACCTGCCTGATTTTTGCCCCCCGGGATTAAAATAAAAAATTTGACAAAACACACTGATCAAAACATCACATTATCGGAACGGCGTTTTGGCCTGAGAATACGCCTCGTTACTACGTAGTTCCCCCTAAAAAAATCATGATAGACGCAATATGCAGTGCCCGAATAAAATTTCAACCGCCCCCGGAAGCGCTTAAACCACAAAATCCCTTCCGAGGTATTTGCTGCCAACGTTACGCTTGCTTGTTGAATGTAGCCCGTAATATATTGCGATTTTAATTCTTTTTTCAGGAGAAACTACGTAGGATGCGCAAGTTACGCAAAGTTCGCATTACGCAATACGCATAACGCGCGACGCGCGACGGGATATGCGCGAGAAACAGTATAGGTAATGCCTCGGGATAAACTAATTATTGGTTCGCGGGGGAGCAGGCTAGCGTTGGCCCAGGCGGAAATTGCGCGGGGGGCATTGCGCGCGCATTATCCGGATTTGGCGATAGAGATTAAGACGATAACCACTATTGGCGATCGTCTTTCCCTGGCGGCGGCTTGGGACTCGTCGGATAAGGGTGTATTCGTCAAGGAATTGGAGCAGGCTCTGTTACGGGGGGGCATCGATATCGCTGTGCACAGCATGAAGGATGTGCCGGTAGAATTGCCTTCCGGGCTTAAGATTGTCGCGATTACGGCCCGGGATGATGCCGGCGACGCCTTGGTTTCTTTGGATTGTTTTGACCTTACCTCTCTGCCGCAAGGGGTCAAAGTAGGCACGGCAAGCCCGCGCCGTCAGGCGCAGTTGTTGAATAGGCGCAGGGACTTAGAGGTTGTCCCTCTGCGGGGAAACATAGATACGCGGATAAAGATGTTGCGGCAGAGAGAGTTTAAGGCGATTATCCTTGCTGTTTGCGGAATAAGGCGTTTGGGATATGATATAAAATTTTCCCCCCTGCCGATAACGGAGATGCTTCCCTGTCCCGGCCAGGGGGCGCTGGGAATAGAGGCGCGTGAGGGCGATGGAAAGATAGCGGAGATAGTCTCGGCCCTGGACGACCGGGATACTCGTTTGGCAGTCCAGGCCGAACGCGGCCTGCTTGCCGGCCTAGGAGGAGGCTGTCGGACGCCCATAGGGGCCTATGCCTATATTCGCGATGGCCGCGACCTGATATTATGCGGCGGAGTTTTTTCTCCTGATGGCAGACAGGCCCTAAAAGATAATATTACAGCGCCCCTGGCCGAGCTTTCCGACTCTACAGAAATAGGCCGTAGTCTGGCGAAGAAGATTGGAATGCCCATCATCCAGAAAGCGTAATTGGCCAAGAAAAGATCAATAAAGAAAAATGATTGCTCTGCCGTATCGGTCCGACAAAGGCGGGCGGAGTATATCGTAATCGCTTTGTATGCCGGTGTAGGTTGGCAGATAAATTTATAATACAAAGATGATGGGTGCTTTATGGTTATTATAGTCAACCAGGCAAAGAGCATAGATAAACAAATAGCGCTGCGTTGTTACATTAGTTGTTGATAGAAGCCACAAAGAGCGCGAAGAAAGATTAAAGCATTATTAACCCTTGACTAATTAATGCACGATTTATAAGCCAGGATTTTGTCCGTATACAAGACGCGCGAGCCATCCACTGGAGGGGTACCCGGACGAAAAGGACGGGTCGGCCTAGCGGAGGCGCTTCGAGGCGGAGCAACGGGCGCCAACGGGCAAAGACGGATTATAAACGCTCATTCGCGCAATTCGTGTTCTCTCTTTCAAGATATCAGGAGATGTTTCGGGAAGGATTACCGAAACACAAAAACAAAACATCCCTTTCGTGTCTTTTGTGGTTGATTTTATATCTCTTTTTGCCTTCTATCGGTAGCTAATTTTACAGAGGAGTGGTTTTTTTAATCGATGAGTCGGATTATACGCGTAAGGGCGACGCCCCGGGCAGAAAAAAATAAAGTGCAGGCAATGGCAGAGGGGTTATTGAGGGTTCGCCTGACTGTCCCGCCAGAAGGGGGAAAGGCGAATGCCGCCCTCCTAAAACTTCTCGCCCGATATCTTAAGGTCAGAAAGTCATGCCTATCAATCGTAAAAGGGCAGCATAGCCGCGACAAACACATCTTTGTGCAGGATGAGTAATAGACAAGGGGATATTTTTATTGATAAGGTAGGGATTGACATGAAGATGACAAGAGATATTTTTAACGATAATAAGCGCATGGTAAGCACAGGGTCAGGCCTTGAATGTTGAATTGCTCCTTACTCCTTGATGCTGGCAACGAAAAAAGCAAAGGAGTCGACAATGACTTTTTGTTTGGCTTGCGCTAATCGAATCAAAGGGGCAAACGACAATGTATATGCCGGATTAATAGGTGGTGTGGATTCTATAAAGGAAAAATTAAGCGATTTGAAAAATAATTTCGAAAACAAACAAGTTTCTTACAGCAAGCAGTTGATAGCAGATGTCGATGTCGAAAGGATAATTTCAACATTCAAGGCCTGCCCCCGTGGTGGTTCTGACTCAAATTTTATCTTGAATATAAAGACGATTAAATTCTCCAACAACTTATTGGAGAATTCCCGCGCCATCTTGGCAAAAAAAATTCTCCGTTTGGGCCGGGATTGTGGTATAATGGATAGTCAGAGGTTTAGGTGGCAGAGATGCCTTATGGGATTGACGAGATAGACATAGGAGTAGACGATGAATTTTTTGGTTACGGGAGGGGCGGGGTTTATTGGGTCGCATATCACCGAGAGATTATTGAAAGAGGGGCATTCTGTCTGTGTCCTGGATAATTTTTCTTCCGGCCGGGAAGAAAACCTGAAATTTGCCTCTGGGCTTTCGGCCGCGAGCTATGCCTTAATAAAGGGCGATATCCGTAATTACGCCGATTGCCTGAGGGCTGCCTCCGACGTGGATTTTTGCCTGCACCAGGCGGCATTAAGGTCTGTGCCCAAGTCTTTATTCGACCCTTATGCCTACAATCAGGTCAATATCGACGGGACATTGAATATGTTGCGCGCCTGCCGGGAGGCGAAGGTCAGCCGTTTCGTCCTTGCCTCTTCCAGCTCGATATACGGCGACACGGATATCTTCCCCCAGGAGGAGGGGCATCTGCCGCGGCCGATATCGCCTTATGCCTTGAGCAAGATTGCCGGGGAACATTATTGCCGGGTCTTTGCCTCCAATTACGGCCTGCAATGCGTGGCCCTGCGCTATTTCAATGTCTTTGGCCCGCGTCAGGCGCTGGACGACGAATACTCCGTGGTTATCCCTAAGTTTATCACGGCAATGCTTGCCGACGAGCCGCCCCCGGTGCACGGAGACGGAAGGCAGTCGCGCGACTTTACCTATATCGATAATGTCGTCCAGGCGAATATATTGTCGGCGACGAAAGAAGGCCAACAGGGCTTTGCGGCATTCAATGTCGCCTGCGGAGAAGACATGTCCATACTTAGCCTGGTGGATGTCTTGAACAAGATTATGGGCAAAGACATCGCCCCGGTGTTCGAACCGACGCGCCCCGGGGATGTCCGCCGCACCCTGGCGGATATCGGGCGGATAAAGTCGACATTGGATTATTCTCCGGCCGTGGATTTCGAGCAGGGCCTCAGGAAAACCGTGGAGTGGTTCAGGCAGAAAGACAAACAGGGGGTGCAGGATGGATGAGATATTGGAGGTTTTGGAAAAAGACGCCCGGCTTTCCGTCGAGGATGTGGCCCGGATGACCAACAAAGACGTTCGCGCCGTAAAGAAGGCGATAAAGAAATACGAAAAAGACGGGGTTATCCTGAAATACCGCGCGGTGATAAACAGGGAGCTGGTGCGCGAGGACGTCAGCGAGGTCAGGGCGCTTATCGAGGTTAATCTTGTGCCCCAAAAGGACCTGGGGTTCGATCATATCGCGGAACGGATATACCGTTTTCCCGAGGTAACCAGTTGTTATCTTATCTCGGGCGCATACGACCTGCTTTTGGTTGTCGAGGGCAAGGATATTCATACCGTGTCCAATTTCGTGGCGGAAAAACTTGCCCCGATGGAGAATGTCCGCGGCACGACCACACATTTCCTGCTCAAGAAATACAAGGAAGACGGGGTGATCTTGAGGCGGCGGGAGGCCAATGCCAGGATAGCGATATCTTATTGACCCCTTGAGAGCAAAATTGTCGATTATCAGGGACTTATCTCTTTCTTTGTTGTCGGGGGGCCTGCTTAGCCTTGCATTTTTGGACGGCAGGTTTTGGTTTTGTCCCTGGTTTGGCTTTCTCCCTTTATTTTTTGTCATCAAGGCTAAGGGCGCAGGTAAGGCATTTGCCTTTTCCTATGTTGCCGGGCTTGCCTTTTGGGTCGCGACCATATATTGGCTTATCCACATTACCCTGCCGGGCCTGATTGTTTTGGTTTTGTATCTGGCCTTGTATTTCGCAATATTCGGTTGGGCCTTTTCTTTCTTCGCCTCTCGTCGCTCCACGGCGCGTTTTCGGCTCTTGTCCCCCGTCGCTATAGCGATGGTTTGGGCCTGCCTGGAATACCTGCGCGGGTATTTGTTGACCGGGTTCCCCTGGGCCCTTTTGGGATACAGCCAATACCGGGTCTTGCCGATAATCCAGGTTGCCGATATTACCGGCCCCTGGGGCGTTTCGTTCTTAATCGTCCTGGTAAATGCGGCAATATATAAGGCTATAAGCGAAAGGCAAAAAAGGCACTGTTTTCCTCTTGCCCTTTTTTTGTCTTTGTCTCTGATATACGGATTTTATAAACTGCGCCGGCCACCTGCCGCCTGCCGCCTGCCGCCTGTGAGGGTCTCGCTAATCCAGCCCAATATTGTCCAGGAGATAAAGTGGGACCCCGCGGCAAGGCCGCGGATATGGCATCGCTATTTAGGGCTTACGAAGGAGGCGCTAAGCCACGACCCCGACCTTATCGTCTGGCCGGAGACGGCAATCTCGGATTACGCGGTCTATGACGCGGGCGGTTATGCCGATATCGGGGGGTTGCGGGATTTGACGGAGGCAATCGACAGGCCGTTGTTTATGGGCCTGGTGGTTATAGATCAGGGGAGGTTTTATAACAGCGCCCTGTTGTTTTCTGCCGCGGGAGATGTCTTGGGGCGTTATGACAAGTTGCATCTTGTCCCCTTTGGCGAGTATATTCCGTTAAGGAAAAGGTTGCCTTTTCTCGAGGCGGTGGTGCCGATTGGGGATTTTAGCCCGGGAAAAGGGTATCACGTGTTTTCTCTGCCCGGCAGGCAAGAGGCGCGGTTTTCCGCCCTTATCTGCTTTGAGGACATATTTCCCGGCATTGCCCGCAGGTTTGTCCAAAACCGGGCCTCGTTTTTGCTGAATATCACCAACGACGCCTGGTTTAAGGACACGGCCGAGCCTTATCAACACCTGGCCGGTTCGGTGTTTCGCGCCGTAGAAAACAGGGTTGCGGTGTTGCGCGCGGCAAACACCGGTATTTCCTGCCTTATCTCTCCGCAGGGAAGGATAGCCTCCCGTGTGCATAATCGCCGCGGCAAGGCTACTTTTGTCTCCGGGCAGGTAACGGCTTATGTCCCTTGGGGGCCCTGCGATGCGCCTTCGATATATACTAAATACGGAGATCTGTTCCCATTATTTGCCCTGATATTTACCGTTGCATATGCTATTATCGAGGCTAAGCCTCGATAATCCCTGATATATGTTGAGCATTGTTCTCCTGGGGCTGGTTAGTTTTTTCACCGATGTATCCAGTGAGATGGTCTATCCTTTATTGCCGCTATTCCTGACGGTGAAATTAGGGGCGGCGCCGGCCCTGCTGGGCCTAATCGAGGGGACGGCGGAGAGCCTGGCTTCTTTGCTGAAGGTCTTTTGCGGATATTGGTCCGACCGCATAAACAAACGTCGGCCGATTGCCGTATTGGGTTACGGCTTTTCTTTTCTGGGAAAATTCCTGTTGTATCTTTCTGTCTCCTGGGGTGGGGTGTTTTGCGCCCGCATCTTGGACCGTTTCGGCAAGGGCGTGCGCACCGCGCCCCGCGATGCCCTGATTGCCGACCTGGCCGCAAAGAAAGACCGCGGCCGCTGTTTTGGCCTGCATCGGGCAATGGATACCTTAGGGGCGGTAGTGGGCATCTTTTTCGCCTATCTGTTCTTTGCTTATCCCGGGGCCGGCTATCGGCGGATGTTTTTTTGGGCCTTAATCCCGGCGGCCATAGGCATTATCGTTTTATTTTTCGTAAAAGAAGACCCTGGCCGCAGGTTTTACTCCTTTGAGGCAGGGGCAGGCCCGGAAAAGAAGGAGAGGTTGTCGCTTAAAGGGCTTATTGCCGGATTTAGGTCTCTCGACCGCCGCCTGCGGGCCTTTTTGATTATTGCCTTTTTGTTTTCCCTGGCCAATTCCTCCAATATGTTTCTGTTGCTCAGAGCCAAAAGTATGGGCTTTGACATTAAGGTTGTTATCTTGCTCTATCTCGTTTATAATATCTGTTATGCCTTGTCTTCTTATCCGGCCGGGATTATCTCGGATCGTATAGGCAGAAAATCGCTGTTGGTCCTGGGGCACCTGTTTTATGCTTTGGTTTATTTGGGGTTTGCCCTGACTAAGTCTTTTTCTTTTATCTGGGTCTTGTTTGGCGTCTACGGGGTTTATGCGGGGTTGACCGAGGGGGTGGAGAAGGCCTTTGTTTCCGACCTTGCCCCGTCGCAGGGCCGAGCGACATTTATCGGACTGCATTCGGCCTTGGTCGGGATAGGGTTGTTTCCGGCCTCGTTGCTTGCCGGAGTGGTTTGGGGCCTTGCCGGCTCCGCGGCAGCATTTATCCTGGGGGCCGTGTTTAGCCTGGCCGCGGCCGTGGGTTTGTTGAAATATGTATAACTACAAAAAGATAAAGCAGTGGTTTAAGCGCAGGATGGGGTTGTGGGCATTGAAGTTCTTCTGTTGTGTTTTACCCTGGTTTCCCCGTTCCTGCGTGTATGGGTTGGGAAATATTGTTGCCGCCATAGCCTATGTTATCGCCGGGCGGCAGCGTAAAATTGCCCGTAGTAGTCTGGACATTGCCTTTGGCCGGGAGAAAACCGTTGAGGAAAAAGAGGGGATAATCCGGGAATGTTTTGCCAAGATGGCCAAGGGGGCGTTGGAGGTGGTTGCCTCTTTGAATAATCCCCGCGCCTTATCCGATGTGGCGACAATTATGGTGACAATCGAGGGCAAAGAATATTTGGATAAGGCGTTGTCTAAAGGTAAAGGGGTGGTGATTGCCAGCGGGCATTTTGGTAACTTTCCTCTGTTGTTGACCAAGCTTAGCTATCTGGGCTATAAGGTCAATATCGTCGTGCGCAGGATGCACGACAAGAAAACCGATACATTTTTCGACTATAAACGTTCGGCCCTGGGCATAAAGTCTATTTACACTCACCCCCGCTCGACCTGCGTCCGGGAAAGCATCCGCGCCTTAAGAAACGGGGAGCTGGTGTTTGTGTTGATGGACCAACATTTTGGCGCGGCAGGGGGGGTCCTCGTGGATTTCTTCGGCCGCAAGGCGGCTACCGCCGGCGGGGGCGTGGTCTTTGCCCTGCGCACCGCAGCGCCTATCGTGCCTGCGTTTATCGTAGGGGAAGGGGATGGCCGCCATCGCCTAATCATCGAGCCGGAGTTGACGCTGCGGAAGGCAGAGGACAAAGAAGAGATGTTGCGTTTGAATGTCGCCGCCATCACCGCCATCATCGAACGCTATGTCCGGCAATACCCGGCCGAATGGAGCTGGATACACAGAAGGTGGAAGTAGACAAGGTCAAGCCCATTAACCCTTGACTTACTAATGCGCGTTTATAAGCCGTCTTTTGCCCCCTAGGCACCCGTTGCTCCTCCTCGATGTATCACCGAGGATACACCTCGCTCGGGGCGTCCATCCACTGGATGGGTCGCGCGCCTTGCCGACGGGCAAAATCCTGATTTCTAAATTGCCTCATTAACAAGTCAAGGGTTAATAATATTATTTTCATCCGATAAATTGTAACTCATATTGCGACGGAAGTCAAATAAAAAAATAGCCCCTAGATTCAAAACCTATTGCCCCACCCATATAGTATAATCAAAGCAATAATTTTATTATTAACCTTTGCGCTACCAAATGAACAGATTAGAAGCCAGGATTTTGTCCGTAGGCAAGGGTTAATGACTTCTGTCGGCATAAGTAGTTATGGATATTTTTGTTTCCATGGACAGCCCTTTGTGGTATAATCCATAAATATGGGGATACGGGTATAATGCTTAACGTACCAATCAAGGAGTAAGACATGCCTGTCAATAAACGCATAAAGAAAACGACTATTGAGATTACTCAAGAGCAATACTTTTTCCTGAAAGAAAAAGCCCTTGCGCTTCAGAAACAAAACAAGAATGCATCCATCGTTTCTATCATCCGGGATTTGATTGAGAAGGACAGGGAAAAATGGGAAAATAAAGGGAAGAAAAAATGAGTGGCGACTTGACATTTATTACCAACGAAAAAAATCATAGCCTCAAAGAAAGATTCAAAGTCCTGATAAAGGATACAAAGTTCTTTGATTGCCTTGTAGGATTCTTTTATTCAAGCGGGTTTTACGCAATATATAAATCCCTGGAGGCAACAGAAAAGATCAGGATCCTTATCGGCATAAGCACAAGCCGCCAGACCTATGATTTACTTCATAGGGCCAAAACTGGCCTGCCTGCCGCGACGCTTGCGGCGCAGGCAGGAAAACAGCAGGTGCTCCAATTTTCCCATGCAGAAACAAAACAGGAGTTCCAGGGGCTTGTCGAGAAAGAGCTGGAGGAGTCCGAGGATATCCGGCAGGTAGAAGAAGGTGTGAATAAGTTCATAGAGTGGATAAAAAACAAAAAGCTGGAAATAAGGGCGTACCCTTCGCAGAATATCCATGCCAAGCTCTACATAATGACATTTGCGGAGGGAGACCGTGATATCGGGCGAGTAATTACCGGCTCTAGCAATTTTACCCAGGCAGGTTTAGTCGATAACCTCGAATTCAACGTCGAATTGAAAACCCGGGCTGATTACGAGTTTGCCAAGCAGAAATTCGAAGAGCTTTGGCAGGATTCCGTGGATGTCAGCCAGAAATATATCCAGACCATAGAGGATAAGACATGGCTTAACCAAAATATCACCCCATATCAGCTTTACATCAAGTTCTTGTATGAATATTTCAAGGATGAATTGAGCCAGGTAGACGATGTTTTCATCAAATACCTGCCCCAGGAATTCAAGAGACTGGAATACCAGGAGCAGGCTGTCTTGAATGCCAAAAAGATCCTGCAGGAATACGGAGGGGTTTTTATCTCGGATGTGGTGGGCCTGGGAAAAACTTATATTTCGGCGATGCTTGCCGGCCAGCTTGACGGCCGGAATTTAGTTATCGCGCCTCCGGTACTTCTTGAAAAAGGCAATCCCGGGTCCTGGCCAAACGTCTTTTCCGATTTCAGGGTTTCTGCCGACTACGAGTCCCTGGGGAAGCTCGACGATATTATCCGCCGGGGGATAGAAAAGTATACCAATATCATAATAGACGAAGCCCACCGCTTCCGGACGGAAACCACCATAAGTTACGAGAAACTGGCGGAAATCTGCCGCGGCAAGAGGGTCATCCTGGTTACCGCAACGCCCTATAACAATTCACCCAAAGACGTCTTGAGCCAGATCAAACTATTCCAAAAAGCCAAGAAGAGCACCATCCCGAACCTTGCCGACTTGGAAGGGTTTTTCAATAGGCTCCACAGGAAGCTCAAGGGGTTGGACAGGCAAAGGGATTATGCGGAGTATATCAGAGCCGTAAAAGAAAACTCAGGGGAAATCCGTAACAAGGTCCTCAAGTATTTGATGGTACGCCGCACGAGGACGGAAATCACCAATTACTTTAGCGAGGACCTAAAACGGCAAAAGATCCAGTTCCCGGATCCCCAAAAGCCGCAATCACTGTTTTACGAATTGAACGATGAAGAAGACAGGGTTTTCAATAAGAGCATAGAGTTCATAACCGGGAAATTCAAATATGCCCGGTATACTCCGATGCTTTATTATAAAGGCCGCATATCCCAGCCCGAAAAAATATCCCAGGAAAACATGGGCAAGTTCATGAAGATCCTTTTGGTAAAGAGGCTTGAAAGCAGTTTCTTCGCCTTCAGGAAATCCATAGAAAGGTTTATCCATTCCTACGAGATGTTTATCAGGGAGTTCGACAAGGGAAACGTATACGTAAGCAAAAAGTACACCAACAAGATTTTCGAGCTGTTGGAAAACGATGATGACGAGGCCATCCAGCGCTTAATCGATGAGGGAAAGGCAGAGAAATATGACAGTAAGGAATTTACGGACGACCTTATAAGGGGCCTCAAAAGCGATTTCGAGATATTGAAAGAGGTAAAGGTGTTATGGCAGGATGTAACCCGCGACCCCAAACTGCTCAAATTCCTGGATGAACTTTCCAGGAACAAGATCTTAAGGGACAATAAGCTCATCGTCTTTACCGAATCCAGGGAGACCGCCGAATACCTCTCGGGCAACATAAACAAGAAATTCCCGAATACGGCGCTTCTTTTTAGCGGAGGCTCCGGGGAGGCAACCCGTGATAAGGTAATCGAGAATTTCGATGCCCGGGCACGATTCCCCAAGGACGAATACCGTATCCTCGTCTCTACCGAGGTCTTGTCGGAAGGCGTTAACTTGCACCGTTCCAATACGGTCGTTAACTATGATATCCCCTGGAATCCGACCCGCATGATGCAGAGGGTTGGCCGCATCAACCGTGTGGATACGAAGTTCCCGCAAATTCATACTTTCAACTTTTTCCCCACGAAACAGTCCAACGACTAGATAAAACTTAAGGAGGCCGCAGAAGCGAAGATCAACGCGTTCTTGACCCTTTTAGGTGGAGATGCGGCGCTTTTGACCGAAGGCGAGCCAGTCGGTTCGCATGAGCTGTTCAACAGGTTGATTTCCAGGCAGGCCATAACCGGCGAGGACGAAAAGGAAGAAAGCGAGTTGAAATATTTGCAGGTCATAAAGAACATCCGTGATAAGAAACCAGACTTATTCGAGAAGATAAAGCGCCTTCCCAAGAAGGCCCGCACCGGGAAAATAAACGATAAGCATAAGGGTTCGCTCCTTACCTATTTCAGGAGAGGCAAGCTCGAAAAGTTCTTTATAATCGAAGCTAAGGGCAAACCGGAAGAGCTTGATTTCCTTTCTGCGGCAAAACTGATGGAAAGCGGCATCGATGAGAAAAGACAAAAGTTGCCGGAGACGTTCTACGAGCTCCTGGATATGAATAAAGAGGCATTTATCTTTTCCACGACCGAAGAGATGGCAGAAGCGCGTTTTAAAGGTAAGGGCGGCAGGGATAGCGCGACCAATATCCTAAAGATATTGAAGCTTACCCTGAAAAATACCCGACAATTCACCGAGGAACAGGAATTGTATTTGAGGAATGTCATAAGGCAGCTTGAGGAAGGAGGCCTTCCCAGGCAGACCACGAAGGGAGTCCTCAAGGCCCTTGATGGATTAAGGCATGATGTTATGAACCCTCTGAAGGTTCTGGCAACGGTTAAGATGCGCATCCCCAAAAGGCTTTTGAAGGGGCATTATGTCGAGTATTCGCCGGTCGTTTTTGGAAAGCGTGAAATAATCCTGTCTTTATATTTTGGCGGGAAGTAACTTATGGATAAAAAACAGGCCCAGACGCTCATAAAGGAAACCTTCGAATCGCCGTTTGACAAGAACAGGTTCATCGTTTTTGCGAAGAACCTGCTTAACGATGTCGAAGAGGCCTCTTTTATCTACCGGGGGAATTTTATCCCCGATGCTTATGAGCAGTATGTCAATACACTGGAACGGGTAGGGAAATACAGCGACGGCGAACACAAAATCGATATACTCATCGCAAAGCTCAAAAAAGAGACCTCCATAGAACGCGCCCGCACCATGCAGAGGAATTTCGTTGCCTGGTATCTGAATGGCAGCCGGAGCGGCGAGCTGAAAGATGCCGCATTGGTCGCTTTTGTCTCTCCGAATCAGGAGGACTGGCGTTTTTCTCTGGTCAAGATGGACTACCGGTTTGAGGAAACCAAAAAAGGCAGGATGAGGGTAAAAGAGGAATTTACCCCTGCCCGCCGTTGGTCCTTTCTCGTTGGGGTCAATGAAAACAGTCATACTGCGCAGAGCCAGCTTGTCGATCTCATTGCCGATGATGAGAGGAATCCTCTCCTTTCTCAGCTGGAAGAAGCGTTCAATATCGAAAAAGTCACGAAAGAATTCTTCGAGAAATACCGGGAACTCTTTTTGTGGACGGAAGAGACCCTGGATGCCGTTGTCAAAAGAGACAAAAAGATCAAGGCTGACTTTTCGGATAAAGGAGTCAATACGGTCGACTTCTCCAAAAAGCTCCTCGGACAGATAGTCTTCCTTTACTTCTTGCAGAAGAAAGGATGGTTCGGGGTTAAGCGCGATGCTGACTGGGGAACAGGGCCTAAAAACTTCCTGAGGGAGCTTTTTGAGAAGAAGCGCGGAACTTATGATAATTTTTTCAACGACATATTGGAGCCGCTTTTCTACGAAGCATTAGCAAGGGAGCGAGATGGCGATTTCTACAGCCGGTTTAATTGCAAGATCCCTTTTTTGAACGGCGGGCTTTTCGATCCCATTAATGACTACGACTGGGTGCATACCGATATTCTCTTGCCCAATGACCTGTTTTCCAATAGTTACAAGACAAAAGAAGGAGATAAGGGCAACGGCATATTGGATATTTTTGACCGGTATAACTTTACCGTCAAGGAAGATGAGCCTCTTGAAAAAGAAGTAGCCGTCGACCCGGAAATGCTCGGGAAAGTCTTCGAGAATTTATTGGAAGTCAAGGATCGCAAATCGAAAGGCACATACTACACGCCCCGGGAGATCGTCCATTATATGTGCGTGCAGAGCCTGGTCAATTATCTTGCGACAGAGCTTGAAGGAAAAGTCTCTAAAGAAGACTGCGAAAAATTGATTAAACATGGGGAAAGTGTCGGCGAAAACGAAGCCCGCGTCGAGGCAACGGGCAAAGAAACACAAACTTATTATTATAAACTTCCCGAGAGCATTCGCGCTAACGCAAGATTGATCGACCAGAAGTTGGCAGATATCAAAATCTGTGACCCGGCGATTGGATCGGGAGCATTCCCGGTCGGAATGATGACAGAGATTGTTCGTGCCCGTAACACCTTATCCAGCTATATTAAAGCGCCTAACCGTACGCCGTATAATTTCAAAAGGGATTGTATCCATAATTCGCTTTATGGTGTCGATATCGACCCCGGAGCCGTCGAAATCGCCAAACTCAGATTGTGGTTGTCTCTTGTGGTTGATGAGGATGATATTAGGCAGATCAAGCCTCTGCCGAATTTGGAGTATAAGATTATGCAAGGGAATAGTCTTTTGGAAGAGTTTGAAGGCGTTCGTCTATTTGATGACAGGATAATTGCTACAGTAGATTTTGACAAGGAGAAGCAAATATCGGATTTAAAAGAAAAACAGTCCAAGCTTTCGTCCGAATATATAAAATTACATCAAGCCAATAAATTGACTCAAGACAGAAAAATTCGGATCAACGATGATTTAAAAAAGATAAGTTCTCAGATCCGTCGTCTTGAACAGTCCGGGAAGAAAGTCGAGGAAAATGCCAGCTTATTTGATATGTTCAACAATGCCAAGAAGAAATCGGATGCTTTGAAGCGGTTGCATAAGGAGTTTTTTGAAACTACCCATAAGACAAGGAAAGATGATTTGAAACGGCAGATCGAGAAGTTGGAATGGGATTTAATCGAAGTCACTCTTAAAGAACAAGGCAAGGAGTCCGAGCTTAAGAAACTTGAAGAATTTAAGAAGGCAAACATTAAACCATTCTTTCTTTGGAAGTTGCATTTTTCTGAAGTGTTCCAGAGAGGCGGATTTAATATTGTAATTGCTAATCCCCCATATATTGACGGTCGAGGCCTTACAACGGAAGAGTTAAAAGCGCTTAAAAGCATTTATTTTTCTGCGCAGGGGAAGGTCAATTTGTTTAATTTGTTCCAAGAAAAAGTTTATCATATTCTAAGAAAATTGGGAATAAGCACATTTATTATTCCTGCCCCATTTCTCAGAAACATCCGGTATTGGGCTATAAGGAAATTCTTATTGGAAAATACGACTTTCATCGAGATCGTTGATTTTGAAGAAATGCAGTTTGAGTCAGCCGTAGTTGAAAGCATCCTTGTGTTTACCCAAAAACAATTGATAGAACAAAATCAATTCAATGTATTCAATAATTTGAATAGGAGAATGCCAAAAGTTCCCCACCAAGATGCATTCATAGATAATGCCGAGTATAAAATATTGACAGCAGGATCGGAGCAAGATTTAAGAATAATTTCGAAAGTCAAGACATCATCTGTTATGCTAGGTGAGGTATACGAAGTGAGGGATGGAATTAGTACTGGGTTCAAACCTTTCCCGGAACTTTTGCTCGGAAAAAAACAAGGGAAAACATTCATTTCATTAAGCGGTAATAGCGAAAGGTTTGACCCGAAAATCCATAAGAAGGTTATTGATGGTGGTGAGTTCAATAAGTATACGAAAATTACGTGGGAAGGACGGTATATCAGGTATGATAAGAAAATTGAATATAGCCCAAAGCCAAAACAAGGACGCCCTTTTAATTGCCAGTTGCGGGATAGGGATATTTTTGAGCAAAATCCAAAGATATGTAGTCGGCAAACATCAAATAGGCTTATTATGACTCTCGACCAAAATGCATACTATACGAGAAATTCCATTCATAATATTTATCCCAAAAATATGCAAGATACAGAATTACATATCAAGTATGTTCTTGCTTTACTCAATAGCAAGTTGCTGAATTTTATTTATTTAAAGTCAACTCAAGAAATAGGCAAAGTACATCCACAAGTACATATTTCAGATCTAAGAAAATTACCTATTAAAAAAATCGACATAAAAAAACACCCATTCATTGATCTTGTTGAAAAGATTCTTTCTATTACACATTCGGCTGATTATTTGACTAGTCCATTCAAGCAATCCAAAGTCAAGGAATACGAACGCCAAATCGACCAGATGGTGTAGGGGAGAATTCGGGGGACACAATACTTAATTGTTCCGCAGAAAGGGGGACGATTCTTAAAG
>JBHHYQ010000005.1:0-19727 GCA_046757595.1 Candidatus Omnitrophota bacterium | reverse complement strand
GGCAAGGCGCGCGGCCCATCCACTGGATGGGCGCCCCGAGGTGTATCCTCGGTGATACATCGAGGATGGGCAACGGGTGCCTTAGGAGCAAAAGACGGCTTATAAACGCGCATTAGTAAGTCAAGGGTTAATAAATGCCCCGAAAGGGGTGTTTCATAGGCATCATGCGCAGCATTGCTCTGCGCGCTATCCGCCCCCCGGCGGAACATCACTGCCAGCGCCTGTCCGCCTCAGGCGGAAAACGAAGCAGCTCCCCCGTCGGATGAGATCGCTTTGTTGCCGTCACTTCTCGTAATATTTGGAATAACGATCGAAGATATCCTTATCAGAAACTAATGTCACGGCTAGGATCATGACATAAGATCATAAATCGATATGAAAATCAATAAACCTTTGCAATATTCCGATTAGCTCCCGGTTCACCGTGGGACTAAAAAACAGGCGACGGCTATCTTCCCAGGGGGCAATCTGGATATGACGAATAGAGGCCACTGTCCCCGGTGAAACCAAACGCGCCGCGCGGTCGCGGGGCAGACACTCTGGGCAGAGCAACCCGCCAAATGCCGCGCTAAACCGGGCCCGGCTACGGATATCCGCGCCACAAACAACGCAAGAATCGAAATGCGGCCGGAACCCGGAGAGGCGCAATAATTTTATCCGGGCAATATTTACCATCTTGGCAGCATCGCGGACCGACGATAGGTCATTAAGGCAGGAAACGATAAGGCCAAATGCGGCATCATTTTTGTCCTCCGGAGCAAACAACGCCCTAACCAGACTAACCAAAACGCCTGCCGCCTCTATCCGTTCAAGGTTATCTCTTATCCCCCAAAATCCATCCTTTATATCACACTGAGAGACAAGATGTAGGCTGCTGTTGCGAGTAGGATAAAATATTATCTCCTGGCGGGAAAATATCTCCGGGTAGGAGGCGAATTTCTTGGGATCGGCGCGGATCCCCTTCAATATCCCGCTAATGCGGCCGAAGCCCCGGGTAAAAAACTCGGCGATCAAGCTCGTATTGCCGAAATCAAACCGCCTGACAACTACCCCTTCGGTCCTACAAATAGCCATAATAAATCACAAGTCATAAGTTTCGCGCTTCGGGACTTTACCGCCAGAGGCGGATCTTGACGACAGCCCAGAAATATGTCCTTATTGTCTCAGGATTGATTTCGGGAAGAATTCCCGAAACACAAAAAAAATCAGAACACGAATGTCACAAATAGCGCCTGTCCCTCTCCCGCATCTTTTTGCCCTGGCGCGGGGAGGCGTGATCATAGCCCAACAAATGCAACAGCCCGTGGACAACATAAAGGCCAAGCTCATAAACGAATGTCGTGTTATAGGCAAGGGAATTTTCCCGGGCAACATCCCGGCAAACCACGACATCGCCCAAATAATCTCCCTCGCCATCGAAGGCCAGGACATCGGTAGGGGCATTCCGCCGCAAAAACTCGTTATTCAAAAGGCGCATCTTGTCTGCGTCGACAAAGACGATACAGACACCCTTACGGCATCTTTCCCCCCGCAAGACACGCCCCGCCAACCGCCGCACATAGGCGCTATCTATCCCTGTCGGCTTCTTGCGCCCTTGACGAATTAGAATTCTTGTCATCCGGTCTCTCCGCAGGATAATCTATGCGGGCATGGTAGACGGCAGAGAGGATACGGCTAAACACCCCGGCGATCTTATTTAAGTCGGAGAGGGTAAGCTCGCATTCGTCGAGCTGCCCGTCGATAAACTTATTGTTGATTACCTTGCGCACCATCTCGCTTATCTTCTTGGGCGTCCTGTCCTTTAAGGCGCGCACCGCCCCCTCCACGGAATCGGCCAATAACACAATCGCCGTCTCCTTGCTCTGCGGCTTGGGCCCGGAATAACGAAACCCCTCCTCTTCCACCTGTTCATCTTCATCCTCGTTTTCCAGGGCGCGGCAATAAAAATAAAAGACCAGGCTGGTGCCATGGTGCTGGGCAATAAAGTCGATAATCGAATCGTTCAATTTATATCTCCTGCCCAACTCTATCCCCTCTTTCACATGGTTTATGATAACCATCTTGCTCATCGACGGCTTAAGCTGATCGTGCGCCCAGCCCCCTCCTTCGGAAACCTGCTGGTTCTCGATAAAATATTCTGCCTTGGCCGTCTTGCCGATATCGTGATAATAGGCCCCGATGCGCGCCAACAAAGAGTTGGCGCCAATCGCCTCGGCCGCGGTCTCGGAAAGGTTGCCGACGATCAGGCTATGATGATATGTCCCCGGCGCCTCCAGGACCATCTTCTTGAGCAGAGGGTGGTTGGAATCGGAAAGCTCCAACAGGGTAATATTCGTGGCTGTGCCGGATAAATATTCGAATATCGGCAAGGCCCCGGCAACGAAGATCCCGGAAAACAACCCATTGACCAGGTTGGGGATAATTTGCGGCAAGATGTTATCAAGATGATGTGTGTTAAGCAAGACAACGCCCATTGTCTGAATAATCCCCGCGGCAATCCCGGCCTTCATAATCTGCGAACGGCGGCGCAGGCCCAAAACGAGAAAACCGCTAAAAAGTCCGCCGACAAAAAGGATGCAGCTTAAATAAATATCCCCGCCGGCGATTATCCCCGCGGACAAGCTCGCGGCCAAACTCAATACCAAAGTAAGGGTAATGTCGTTGAACAAAATGGTGCAAAGCATAGACACCGCGGCCACGGGGATAAGATACAAGGAGGGATGCCCGGGATAAAAAACGATTGTTCGGGCGGTAAAAACGATTATCGTCAACAACAACCCCAGGATAAAATAATCATAGCAACATCTGGGGGAATATCGGGAGTAGATAAACAGGGTAAACAACAACAACGGCAGTATATAGCCTACCCCGGCAAGAAAAGACAAAAAGAACAGACCCCCCAGAGCGACAAGAGCCCCTGCGATATTTATTACCGTCTTGTTCATTCCCGGGGGACCCTTATCTCCTGCCCCGGATAGACCTTGTCCGGGCCTTTCAGGATATCCTCGTTTGCCTCATAAAGATATTGCCATCTTTTGGTCGTGCCGTAAAACCTGCGGGATATCTTCTGCAGGGTATCGCCTTTTTGCACGGTATAAAGGCTAAATTCATCCTCTGCTAAAGGCTCCTGGGATATCCGGGGGATATTGACTACTCCTCTGGCCGAAGCCTCAGGCGCGGCATATATCTCCGGGGGCAAAACCGGATCCCCTGCGGCAACATCTTCGGTCTTTCCATCTTCAGGAAGCGTCTCGAATTTGAAAGGATTGCTTAACTCTATCTCTACGGCATAGGTCTTGCGCGTTTTCTTTCTCGACGTGACATTTTCTGAAGCCGGGGGACGGCCGTAAAGATAACCACGGTTACCCTGACTGATGTCCTGGTCTACCCGCTGTTTGATAACGGGATATGTCCGAACGACGCACCCCGTCAACACAGAAACCATAAGACAGATAAATAGAAAACGAAACAGACAAGATAATCTCCTCCTGCTCATTTGGGCCTCCTTCCAATCCTCTCTACTCTACATACTCTCTGCTCTCCTACTACTCTCTACTTCAACTAACCCCAATTCCTTCAACTGCCCCGCATCTACTGCCGACGGGGCTGCGGTTAACAAACAAGACGCCTTTTGCGTCTTGGGAAAGGCAATCACATCCCTTATCGTCTTCGCCCCGCACAACATCGCCAACAACCTGTCCAGGCCCAGGGCAAAGCCGCCGTGAGGCGGCGCGCCAAACTTGAACGCCTTTAGCAAGAAACCAAACCGCTGCTTAACTACCTCCGGGCCGAGCCCGATAACGGAGAATACTTTTTCCTGGATATCTCCCCGGTGTATCCTTATCGACCCACTGCCGATCTCCGCCCCGTTGAGCACCAGGTCGTAAGAACGGGAACGCGCATCTTGCGGGCGGGAGGCCAAAAATTCCAAGTCTTCCTCCCGGGGGGCAGTAAAGGGATGATGTTCGCTCTCCCACCTTTGTTCGTCAACGTTATATTTAAACAAAGGAAAGTCCGTGACCCAAACAAAAGAAAACCCCTGTTTATCTTCGCGCAGGTCCGGCTTATCCGTATTATGCTTCTCCATCGCCTGTTTATAAGTCATGCGGGGAAAGGGCGTTTCGATATCCCGGCCCTTAACGGCCTTAAACATCTCTCCCAAAACGCCTTCTACCAAAGAAAAGATATCCTCCTCTTGCGCAAAAGACATCTCTATGTCCAACTGGGTAAACTCCGGTTGGCGATCGGCCCTCAAATCCTCGTCGCGAAAACAACGGGCGATCTGATAATAGCGGTCCATGCCGGAGGCCATCAACAACTGCTTGAATAACTGGGGAGACTGGGGCAGGGCGTAAAAACTGCCCGGGTTTACCCGCGAAGGAACAAGATAATCCCGCGCCCCTTCCGGCGTAGAACGGGTAAGGATAGGGGTCTCTATCTCTAAAAATCCCTGCTTGGCCATAAAATTGCGGATAGAGCGATAGGCCTTGTCCCGGCGCAGGATATTCTCTTGCATCTTGTCCCGCCTTAGGTCGAGATAGCGGAAGGCCAGGCGCGCCTCCTCCGTAGGCTCGTTATCCGCGGCGATCTCAAACGGCGGCGTATCCGACGAAGACAATATCTCCAGCCGTTGCGCGGCAACCTCTATGCGGCCGGTGGGTATCTTTAAGTTCTCCGTGCCCTTAGGGCGCTCCCCTACTTTACCGCAAAGCCTGACCACGAACTCCGAACGCAGCTGGCGGGCAAGTTCATAGGCCTCGGGGCACTGTTTGGGCAAAAACACGACCTGGGTCAACCCATACCTGTCGCGCAGGTCGATAAAGATAAGCTTGCCGTGGTCGCGGCGCGAATGCACCCAGCCGCAAAGGGTTACCTCTTTCCCCATGTCCCCTACAGTCAATTCCCCACAATTATGTGTCCTGAGCATAAAACCCCCAAGGTTCAACAAGATGCAAATCTACACTATTATAATGATGAATTGTAACTCATATTGCGAAAGAAGTCAAATAAAAAAATAACCCTTCCCCTGTTCGGGATTTTCGACTATATCTGTTATTTTGCCGTGGGCCGATTAAATTTTAGTCAAAATCATATCTGTCCAAATCAATGTCCCGGCCGTTAGCAGGGTTCAGGCATGCCTGAACCGTTACTTTATTTTTAATATTATTTTCATCCATATTCCAATTCACCGGATTGTTTATAATATATTCACGAATGCGGCTTAAATCTCGTTCGTCACGAATAATATGTTCGTAATAATTACGTTGCCAAACCGATTTTTGTGGCGCATTGCGCAATTGATTAATTTGTTTCGTCGTTGTCGATTTGAATAATTTGATAATTGTCGGTATTGAATTTGATATGGAACGGCCAAATTTTTCAACCCGATTATGTAGGGGCGCATTGCAATGTGCCCCTACGATATTGATTATTCCGTAGATATGATTGGGCATGATGATAAATTCATCCAATTGAATATATGGATATTGTTTTTTATCCATTGCCATTGGTTTTGAACAATTTTACCGTATGGATTTAACCGTATTTGATGGTTCTCAATTGTTCCTAACCATTCGATACGGTTATGCGCGCTGTTTTCCAAAAAAGAGGCGATCTTTGGGCCTCAAAACCGATAGGTTATACCAAAAGAGGCCACAGGGTAAAACTCGAAGTTACCGATCTCATCCTCTAAGTTCTCCTCTTCCCGGGCCAGGTCTGCCTGAAAGGCCGCGTTACCGCTTAAACTCCCGTCGGCGCTCAGGCTGACATTCGGGGCCCCCTGAAACATCACCCCCAGGTCCAGGACAAATGTCCACCTGCCCTCCCTGCCAAAGGGATTACCCCAGCCAATTCCGGCATAAGGGGCAAGCTCTTTAAAGTCGAGCTCGCCGGTCAGGGTCCCCAATTGCGCCGAGGTATATGTGGTATTACCTATTATATAACTCGCTGCCGACTGCGCCGTAAGGTCGAGCTTATTACGATTGACCAATGCCCCGCCGCTAAGATGGAACGACCCGGAAAAGGGAAACCAATCCACCAAGCCGGAGAAAGACAACAGGTTCAGGTCGAGGTCATACTTGACATCGCTCTCGGTCCCGCTATAAGTATACTGGAAGGCATTGACGCCCAGGCGGGCGTTGATGTTACGGGTCAAGCGCAGCACCCCCTCTGCCCCTCCCCCCAGGGTGCCTGCCTTCAAAGAAAGGGCAAATCTTCCCTCTCTGTCGTAATCGCGGCCGAAAGAATCATAATCGTAGCCAAACACAATATTTGCCACGGCCAAAGATAAGATCACCCCCATAACCGCTATCTTTCTCATTTCCCGCCTCCTATCTTGAAAATGTTGTCAACGCTTTTCTCAAAATAATGTTACAAAAGTGACATTCAGACTGTGTCATATTTTCAGTTCTCGGTTCTCGCTTTTCGCTTTTCCCTTTTCCCTTTTCGCTCTTGTTTTAGGCATTGTCAGTTTTGTAACATTATTTTATTAACCCTTGACTTACTAATAAACGCCTTACTACATACCAGGGAGGAAGGCCTTCCTGAGCGAGTTTGAGAACAGAAGGGGTAGCTTATGAGGCCGCAGCAAAAAACAAGGGGAAGCCGGAACTGACCGAAGGGAATTCCGGAGGGGTATCCCCGTTTTTTGCCAGGCCGAATTACCCCTTCTGTTCTCTCTGTTTGAGATCAAGAAGGCCTTCCTCCCTGGTAAATGTCTATTGGTTAATGGAAGATTAATAGATGTCAACTTAACTGACCAATGATCTTGGCCGCGGTTTTTGCGCCAATGCCCTTGATTGCGGAAAGTTGCTCTGCCGAGACCCCGGCCAAAGAGGCGACATCCTCAAACCCTGACCGGCGCAATATCTCCGCGGTCTTAGGGCCTACGCCCTTTAATTCCGATAAGGGCGCGGATGCCGCTGCTTCCTCTTTGCCCTCTGCCCCTGCCGACGGCGACGGCGCCTGTTCGGCCTCCTGCGCCTTTTGCGCCTCCTCTGCCTCCTGCTGGAGCATTTCCTTGGTGCGGATATCCAGGGTATATCCCGTAAGCTGGGAGGCCAGGCGAACATTCTGCCCCCGTTTACCGATAGCCAGAGACAGCTGGTCGTCGGCGACGATAACCAGGGCGCGATGTTTTTCTTTGTCTATATCCATCTGGGAGATCTTGGCCGGGCCCAGGGCGCTGGCGATATAATCTTTGGCATCGCTGCTCCAGCGCACGATATCTATCTTTTCGTCCTGCAGTTCGTTAACGACATTCTTGACCCGCGAACCGCGCATCCCCACGCAGGCGCCCATACAGTCTATCTTTTCGTCCTTGGAATAAACAGCGATCTTGGTGCGTTCGCCGGGATCGCGGGCAATGGACTTTATCTCCACTACACCGTCGTATATCTCGGGGACCTCCAGCTCGAACAATTTTTTGACCATATTGGGATGGGCGCGAGAGAGGACGATCTGCGGGCCGCGCGGCCGCCGGTTTACTTCCAGGACATAGGCCTTGATGCGGTCGCCCTGCTTGAATTGTTCCCGGACGCATCGTTCCCGATGAGGAATAAAGCCCTCGGCCTTGCCCAAAAGGTCGACTACGATATTGCCCTTGTCGAAACGATAAACGGCCCCGCTGACGATATCGCCAACCTTGCTGCTAAAATCGGAGAATATCACCTCCTTTTCCGCCTCGCGTATCTTCTGAATAATCACCTGCTTGGCAGTCTGGGCCGCGATGCGGCCAAAATCAACGGAGTTAACCTCTTTATCATTTAAAAAAACCTTTATTTCTCCGCTTTCCCCATCCAGATTGACCTTTATCTCATCATCCTGCCCAACCTTAATAACTTTCCGCGCCGCGGAAACCAATGCCGACTCTACGGCCGCAACCAAAACCTCTTTTTTAATCCCTCTCTCCCGTTCGATATGATCCAAAACCGCCAATATTTCCTGACTCATCGTTTTACCTCTTTCTCTTTATTCTTCGCTTGTAAACTTCCTATCCCCGGCGAAGAAACCTCCAGGACATAATCTTCGCCTATCCATTTCTTCTCGTCCAACAACGCCTGTATGTCTTTATTAAGCGCGGCGCACTCCCCCACGGTAATCCCCCCCTGGGGCCTGTCTACAAGCAGGCGCAGGTTGTATCTCTTGCCCTGAGCCCATAACTTAAATTCCGCCAACACCAACCCCCGGTTCTCGACAAAGGGGAGAACCCCGCGATTAATCTTTTCAATCAATAAGCCCCGATAAATCATCGATTCGTTCCTTGTCCACCAACTTTGCCTTCTTGTCTTTCCTATGGGAAAACTCAATCTTACCCTGCTTTAGGTTTTTCTCGCCGATAACGATACGTCGGGGGATGCCGATTAGGTCCGCATCCTTAAACTTTACCCCCGGCCGCTCATCGCGGTCATCCAGCAAGACAGCGAACCTTTTCGACAGCTCGGCATAGACCTTATCCGCCAGCTCCCTTGTCGGGCCGTGGGTTATATTTAAAGGAATAACCAGCGCATCATAAGGCGCAACCTCGCGCGGCCAGATTATCCCGTCTTTATCGTAATGCTGTTCGACGATCGCCGCCAGCAAACGGCTCACCCCGATGCCGTAACAGCCCATCAATACCGTCCTTGTCTCCCCCTTGTCCGTAGAAAATACCGCTCCCAGGCAACGGCTGTATTTATCCCCCAATTTAAAGATGTGCCCGACCTCAATCGCTGTCTTGCCCTCGACCTTGTCCTCCCCGCTTTCCGCCGGGGCCATAAACTCGCAGGACTCGCTCCCCCCCATTACCCCGCAATCGGCCTGGCTCACGATAACAGAAAGCCCCAGGTTTCGGAATATGTCCTTATAGGCAGAAACCATACGCCGGTAACTCCTGTCCAGGCCGGCCTCGTCTTTATCGAAACTATAGGCATCCTTCATAATAAACTCGCAGCCCCTGATCAGGCCAAACCTCGGCCGAACCTCGTCGCGGTATTTGGTCTGGATTTGATAGAGGGTAAACGGCAGCTGCTTATACGAAGACAGGCAGCCGCGCGCAAGATCCGTAATTACCTCCTCGTGCGTCGGGCCCAGGCAGATCTTTCTCCCCCGCCGGTCCCGAAAACGAATCATCGTCTCGCCCATCTGTTCGTTGCGGCCGGACCTAAGCCAGATCTCCAAAGGCTGCAAGCCGGGCAAGAGCACCTCCCGGGCCCCGGCGCGGTCCATCTCGGCGCGGATAACCCGCTCTACATTCCGCAGGACCCTAAGCCCCAAAGGAAGGTAAGAGTAAACCCCGGAGATAAGCGGGCGGATAAGCCCGGCGCGCAACATCAACCGATGGCTAACGCTCTCTGCCCTCTCCGGGGCATCTTTTAAGGTAATGATAAAGCTTTTGGACCAAAGCATATATTTCCCAAAGCGATTCTCGATGCTGGATATCGGATGCTATCTCGCTGCTCGCCGCCCGATATACTCACTATGCATCCCGCATCTCAGAGACAATCTCTTCTACGGCCGAAGATTCTCTTACCTTTCTTAACGGCTGCCCCTTCTTAAACAACAGCCCCTGCCCCCGGCCAAAGGCGATGCCCAGGTCCGCATCTTTGGCCTCGCCCGGGCCGTTTACCACACAGCCCATTACCGCCACCTTGGGCGGCGTAAGGGATAATGGATAGCGGATAGCGGCTAACCTCTTTCCCAGTCTTTTTACTATCCTTAACAGGTCTACCTCGCACCTGCCGCAGGTGGGGCAGGAAATCAACTCCGGGCCGAACCGCCGCAGGCCCAATCCCTCCAGGATGGCCTTGGCTGCCCAGACCTCTTCCCGCGGGGGCGCGGTCAAAGACACCCGTATCGTGTCCCCAATGCCCTGCTCCAGCAATATCCCTATGCCCAGGGCCGACTTTATCGCCCCGGCCGCGGGAGGGCCGGTTGCCGTTACCCCCAGGTGCAGGGGATAGCGGCTTTCTGCGGCAAACTGCCGATAGGCGGAGATAGTCTCCAAGACATCCGACCCTTTTATAGACACTATTATATCATAAAAGTCAAAACTCTCCAGCAGGTTTATATAATTTAAGGCCGCTCGTGCCATTAATTTCGCCTTTGATTTTGGTGGCCCGGTGGCCCGGTGGCCCGGTGACTTTAAAACCGACCCCGAATTGACCCCTACGCGAATAGGGATGCGCGCCTTTTTTGCCGCGCTTGCCACCTGCCGCACCTCGTGCGATTTAAAGATATTGCCGGGATTGAGCCGTATTTTGTCGGCGCCATTTTCTATCGCGGCCAGGGCCAGGCGATAGCTGAAATGGATGTCCGCAACCAAAGGAATACTTATCCGCGATACTATCTGCCTTATGGCCCGCGCTGATATCCTGTCTTTTACCGCAACCCGGACTATCTCGCACCCGGCCCTTTGCAGGCCCTTTATCTGGCGCACTACGGCCGCGACATCTTTGGTGTCTGCCTTGGCCATAGACTGTATACGTACAGGGTTGCCGCCGCCTATCTTTACCCCGCCTACGGTTACTACCTTAGCCTGGCGACGAGAGCAAGAAACCATTCCTTTATTTTTGACCATATCCCGAAATTGATAACATCATTATAGGTAACGAACAAAGAAAGGGCGATTAAGGCGATGATGCCCAGGCGCTCGATAATAACCTCGCTTCTCCTGCTTATCCTTTTGCCTCTAACCTGTTCCAGAGAGATCAGGGCAAAGTGCCCCCCGTCCAACACGGGAAAGGGCAAAAGGTTAAACACGCTCAACCCTAAGTTCAGCATTGCCAGGACATACAAAAGCATCCCCAGGCCAATACTCGCCGCGCCGCTGGTGATATAAAAGATGCCTATGGGCCCGGCCACGGAACGGCGCAGGGAGACCTTGCCCACAGCCATCATCCCCAGCACCTGATAATAACGCCCCGTGGCAACGATATACTCTCCCACTCCCTGAGTAAAGGCGCGATAAGCGGGATACCTTTTCTGCGCCTGCTTTATCCCGATAAGCGATATCTCGCGCTCTCCCTGCGGGGTGGCAATCTTTTCTATCTTTGTCTTCAGGCGCATATTCAACCTTTGGTCATTCCTTAATATAGAGATATCCACGGCCTGGCCGCGCTTATCATGGATAAGCTGCAGGAGCTCAACCCAATGCTTTACATCTTTGCCGTCTACGGAGACTATCTTGTCTCCTGTCCGGACCCCTGCGGCCTGGGCCGGATACCCCGCCATAACCTCGCCGACCAAGGAAGAAGAATCCGGTATGCCCAGGGTCAGGGCCGGGCAGAAACAGACCATCCCCAATATGTAATTCATTGCCGAGCCGGCCAGGATAACCTGGGCCTTGTTTTTCGGCGGCTGGCTCAAATATTCGTATTTTTTTCCCCGGCACTCATCCGGATTATCCCCGGCCATCTTGATATACCCGCCTAAAGGGATAGCGGAAATCTGATATATGGTATCTCCTCTTTTTATCCCCCAAAGCCTGGGGCCAAACCCCAGAGAAAATCTCTCTACCCGCACCCCTACCCTTCGCGCGGCGATAAAATGACCTAACTCATGAATAAAAATAAGCGCGCTCAGGATAACGACAAAGACAATCAAAGAAAACATTTGGCCTCCTGTCTGGCCCAGCCGTCGATGTCTATGTAGCGAGAGATCCGCAGCGGAGAATTCACGACGGAATTTTTTACCTCCCGGTGCCGCGAAAGGACATCTTCTACGATCCTGGGTATGCGATTAAAAGAGATCTTTCCTCCCAAGAATGCCTCTACCGCTACCTCGTTGGCGGCATTCAACACGCAGGGATATGCCCCCCCGGCCCGGGCCGCGGCCCGGGCCAGCCTCAGGCAGGGGTATTTTTTTATGTCCGGGGCGGAAAAATCCAGGCGCCCGGTCTTTACAAAATCCAGAGGCGCGAGATGACTTTTTATCCGCAGAGGATGTGTAAGGGCATATTGTATGGGAACGCCCATATCGCAAACGGACAACTGCGCCAGGACAACCCCGTCAATAAACCTAACCATAGAATGCACTATTGCCTGGGGGTGAATTACCACCTCGATATCATCGGCCTTTAGATCGAACAGGCGCATAGCCTCTATCAGCTCCAGCCCCTTATTCATCAGGGTCGCCGAATCCACGGATATCTTCCTGCCCATAGGCCAACGGGGATGGCTCGTTGCCTGTTCTACGGTTACCCGGGGGAACATCCTGCGGCTTAAACCATGCAACGGCCCGCCGGAGGCGGTAAGGTAAACTTTGTCGAGGTCCTTTTTTGGGCGACCCTGCAGGCATTGGAATATCGCGCTCTGCTCGCTGTCTACGGGGATGATCTTGACCCCGCGCCGCCGCGCCGCCTTCATAATCAGGTCCCCGGCCATTACCAGGGCCTCTTTGTTGGCCAGGGCAAGCACCCTGGTTGCGCCTAAGGCGCAAAAGATAAAATCGATAACCCGGCTTCCCGGGATAGCCACCAGAACCACATCCGTCAAGTGGCGCAACAACTCCTTTATCCCCTCGCGGCCAACATATAGATTCTTACGGGAAATGGCCTCGGCGGCCCGGGCATCTCCCACAGCCACATATTGCGGGCGAAATCGCCTTATCTGTTGCCGCAAAAGGCGGATATTGGAATTTGCCGCCAGGCCCACGACCTTAAAACGGTCGCGACAACAAGAGATCATCTCCAGGGCCTTCCGGCCTATCGACCCCGTAGAACCCAAGATAGTTATTTTGCGCATTTTAATTGGCTGCCGCCTGCTAATGTATCGCCGTCAGATAAAAATAAAACGCCGGGGTGGTAAACAACAGGCTGTCGATGATATCCAATACCCCGCCCATACCGGGGAAGACCGTCCCGGAATCCTTGCTTCGGCAATCGCGCTTGATCAGCGACTCGGAGAGGTCGCCCAATTGCCCCAATACCCCCAATAGCGCCCCAACAAACAGTAAGTGGAAATAGGAAAAATTCGGGATAAAAAATCTGCTGGCCAGGGCGGCAAGCAGGGAAAAGATAAACCCGCCCACGGCGCCTTCGACGGACTTTTTGGGGCTAATGCGGGCAATAAGCATATGCCGCCCCCACAAAGTGCCGCAGAGATAGGCCCCGATATCCCCGGCCTTGGTAATCATAAGCAGCGCGGCCAATAAATTTACCCCGCCCGGCAAGTGCCTTATCTTTATGAGAAAACTAAACAACCAGGCAATATAGAGTATTCCGAATACGGCAATGGAGACCCCTTCTACCGCCCCCTTGTTTTCCCGACGGGTAAAATGGAGAAGAAATACGATTACCAGCATCGAGACCATAAATAACAGCTCCCAACGTTTGGTCGGCTCGAAACGAAAATAAATCGACAAAGGGATAATCACCCCCATAATAACCCCGAAATACTTATAGACCTGCACCCCCTTGCGCTCCACGAGGGTAAAGAATTCATAGAGCCCGGCGGCAATTAAAGACACTACCAACAAGGCGAATAGCCAGTCTATCATTGCCCCGACAATGGTCAGGGCAATCAAAGACAAGGCGCTAATCGTTCTCTTTAGGCTCATCTATCCTCCCAAATCTTCTCTGGCGTAAATTGAATACGCGGATAGCCCGTTCCAGGTCGCGGCGATGGAAATCCGGCCAAAACTTCCTGGAGAAATAAAGCTCGGTATAAGACAGCTGCCAAAGCATAAAATTGCTGATACGTTGTTCGCCCGAGGTGCGGATAAGCAGGTCCGGGTCGGGCAGGCCGGCGGTCCAAAGACGGCGAGAGAAATATTCCTCGTCGATACCCCTGACATCGGACAATTTGCCGTTTAGCGCCTCCCGGGCTATGGACCGCGCGGCATCGAGTATCTCGTAACGGCTGCCGTAATCTAAGGCCAGGTTCAGGGTCAGGTTGGTATTGGCCGCGGTCTGCCTTATCGCCTGGTCCAAAAGTTTTTTTAGGGAAACGGGGATACGATCGCGGCGGCCTATGGCCCGCAGGCGAATACCGTTTTTATGCAGGTCCCGCAGGCCGCCCCTTAAAAACTGCCCCAGGTACTTCATTAAGGTATTTACCTCTTTGCGGGGACGTTGCCAGTTTTCCGTAGAAAAGGTAAATATCGTAAGGACCCCTACCCCCAACTCCCGGCAGGCCTTGATTATCTCCTTAATCCGCTCGATGCCCTCACGGTGGCCAAGAATTCGGGGAAGGTTATGCTTTTTGGCCCAGCGCCCGTTACCGTCCATTATTATCGCGATGTGTTTAGGAATCATTTGTGCAATACGCAACAACGCAACAAAACAGACCTGGACAAAAATGTTGCGTTTAGCCTGCAGCCCGTAGCTTGAAGCCTATATAAAAACGGGGGATTTGCATCCCCCGAGATTACGGCTAACCAAAGGCCAACAACGTTTATTCGCCTTGTTGTTCCGGCGCAACGCCCTCTTCCGCAGTTGCGGCTGGAATCGCAGCCGGATTAGCCTTCTTCATCAACGCATCCTTTAAATTCTCCTCCAGGGCCTGCTTGAAGCGAGATAACCTTTCCATCTCTTCTCGCAGCCGATCGCTCTCTTTTCGTTGCTTCTCGAGCAAATCTTTGGTTTGCTGGTATTCCGTGGCTTGTTTTTGCAAGTCCAGGCCCAGCTGTTTGGCCTTGGCGCTCAACAACGACCGCTCTTTGCTTAGATTGATGTTTTCCTCCTCGACCTCCAGGCGCGTCCTTATCTCTTCCTGAGAAAGCCCTTTCTGCTTTAGAAAACCCCGAGTCGCGCCTACGGCCCAAAAGAACAAAATAACACAAAGAATTCCCAGCACCAAAATTATGCGGTTTTTTATCGCCTCATTGAGCATGCTACCTCCTTTTGTTATCAACTAATTAGTTTCCCCTGAAAAACAGGGTTTTTCAGGGTTAACTACTTAAAATTCTCTCCGCTATATTCTTCGCCCGCAGGAGAAACCTTATTTATATTTGCCAAAATGACGATCTCCACACGGCGGTTTTTTTGACGCCCTCGCCTGGTATCGTTGGAGGCTACGGGCCGAAATTTTCCATAGCCGATAGCCGAGGCTCTCTCGCCGCGGATACCCTTTCTATCCACGAGATAATGCAGGACGCTTAATGCCCGCTGGGCAGAGAGTTCCCAATTGGACCTCCAGGGGGAATGCTTAATCGGGACATTGTCGGTATGCCCCTCGATGCCGATGTTCATTCCCGGGACATTCTCTTTGAGGACACGGGCAACCTTATCCAAAGTGGCATAGGCCGACGGCCTAAGCTTGGCCTTGCCGGAATCAAACAAGACATCAGCGACAAAGGTAATCACCAGCCCCTTATCAGCCATATTAAGCTTAACCTGCTTTTGTTTAATCTCCCGCTCTAATCTTTGGGCAAGGAGATTTTTTGTCGCCCCTAATTCCGAAAGATGCCTACGTAAGGCCTTTATTTTTTCAATATTAGACCTCTTCCCTTTCTGGACCACTATCGTCGTACAGCCAGAACCAGCCAAAACAAAGACGGATACAAAAAGAATAAATATCAAAGCGTTCTTCCTGATATTGTTTAACATTTTTCACCTCCTGAATTTTTCCGAATAATTCCGCATATCACATTACTTTATCACTAATTATAACAATGTCAAGAAAAATCCTTCGACTCAATCACTTCGTTCTTTCGCTCAGGATAACTCCCCACTCCGAACGTAGCGCTACCCCCTTCGGCGCTCCCTGCCTGCCTGTGCATGAACACACGCAGGCAGGCGGTCGCTGAGCGCCCCCAAGCGTGGGGGCAACACCTCCACACCCCCCTTATGCACTGTCGGAAATTTATGTCACAGCGCAGTAGTCGAATCTACCCGGAGTTTTCTGCCAAAAATAGATATAATTTCTATGCTATCAAGGAAAATATACTCTCTATATATTAAACTACCGGGAGGCCAATATTAGATTAAAAAACATCAAAATGCGCAAAATAAAATTAGCATAAACTCCGGCGCATAAATCATCCAGGACCACTCCCCAAGCCCCGGGAAAGCTCTCTATTTTCTTCAATGGATAAACTTTAACAATATCAAAAAACCGGAAGACAATAAATCCAACCAGGGCATGGCTCCAGCTAAACGGGATAAACAAAAAACCCACAAGCATTCCGGAAATCTCGTCCAAGACGATCTGCGATGGATCCTTGCGGCCGAAAGCGCGCTCTGCCCGCCCACACACAACCAGAGCCGCAAGCGTCGACAACAACGTCAATATATTATATAAAGGATGGTTATCCCGCAGTAAAAAATAGACTACCACCGAAACAACGCTAGCTACCGTGCCCCCGGCCGGCAGATAACCCAGGCCAAAAAAACCGGCCAACAACTTAATCATTCCAAAAATAAAATAAAGACACGCCGTATGGATTGATCGCCATCTTCCCCCAGGCAACCAACCCGATATGGCGTGTCTTTATTTTTTATTTTTTCCTTCTTTTTTTCTTTTTCTGTCCGCCGACCTTCATCTTGGCGCAAGAGATGTCGCCTTGCTTGTCTACGAAATAGAGAAAACCCTTTTGCTTCTCTATCCCGACCTTGGCGACAACTTTGGGCCTTCCGCCTTTCTTCTTGCCACGGGCCATCTTTGCTCTGGAGACATTACCATTTTTGTCCACAAAGTATAGATACCCTTCTTCTCTTTCTATGCCCACTTTAGCTACTTTTTTCGCCATCCTTTATCACCTCCTTTTCTTCGTATTGTGTATTGCGTCGCGCGCATTACCCTTTGCTGCCTGCGGCAGGAAATCTATTGACACTATCGCGATACGCAATACGCGTCCCGCACGATGAATCTATGTTCCTATCTTCACGCTATCAAATATCTGCCTTAACACCGCCACTGCCGAAAGCGCGGCCAGGCGGCTAGTCTTGGTGTTATCCGGCAAGGGCAGGTTTTCCGCGCGCGCCCATATCCTTGCCGCATCTGAGATAATCTCTATTTCATGCGTGTTCCGCCTGCAACGAGGGTCGGCAATTATCCGCACCCTGGTCTTTTGCGCCCCCAAGCCGGTCAGACTTAATGTTACGGCAACATTGATATTGCGGGGGAATTTTTTTATTGCCGCCTTGGCCGTGCCCTGAAAGATAACCGTTTCTTTACGGATATTCCCAAACCGCTGCGGCAGAGATTTTAGCGGTTTGCGCGTGGTAAGCCTAACGCTTTTTATCTTCGTCTCTGCTGCGGCGCGCAGGCCGTCCAACCCGACAACTGCCCCGGAGGGAAGATATATGGAAACACCCCGGCGCCGAGCCCGGGCGAATATATCCTCGCGGCCCAACAGCCCCCCCACGCTCATCACCAAGACATCCTTTTTGGCGGCCACACATCTTACGACTATATCCGCCGAAGCGTTTGCCGAGGCCGCCTCTATAACAAGGTCGCATACTGCAATCAATGCATCCAGACAAACAACCTTGGCTCTTTTGGCCAGTCTCCTGTTCAGGGCCTCGGCATTTTTTCTCTCTACATCGCATACCGCCCTAAGCCGCGCCCGGGCAGAAAAATCCCGTTGAATAGCCCGAGCCAAATACCCCCCAATCGCCCCACAGCCAACAATTCCAATCTGCAGTAATTTCATTTTCCGCTATTAACCCTTGACTTACCGAGGTATTTGCTACCAACGTTGCGCTTGCTTGTTGAATGTAGTGTTATTGATAACCAAAACCTATGAATATAGGATTATCGCGGGCAAACACAATGCCCGTCCCTGGTGATTATCACATTATCTATCAACCTCGTGTCGCCAAAATATACGGCCAAGGCGATTAAGGTATTTTTTTCGATCTGTTTTATGGACCCTAGTGTCTGCGCGTTTACCACTGATACATAATCGATGCGCGCCTGTGACATACGGCCTATCCGCCCACGAATAAAACGAATTATCTTCGCCGCGCTCTTCTCCCCGTTTTTAATCAATCCTTTTGCCTGTTTGAGAGATTGACAAAGAACTACAGCCTGGCTGCGCTGTTGGCGGCTGAGATAGCTATTGCGCGAAGACATTGCCAGCCCGTCGGGTTCGCGAACCGTAGGCAACGCCTTTATCCGTAGCGGCATATTCAGGTCCTTAACCATTCGGCGAATAACACAGGCCTGCTGAAAGTCCTTTTGGCCAAAATAGGCAATATCCGGCGAGATGATATTGAACAACTTAGCCACTACCGTTGCCACACCCTGAAAATGCCCGGGCCGTAAGCCTCCGCAAAGACCCCGGCTCAGCCTCGGCACATCTACATAGGTTCCGCATCCTTCGGGATACATCTCTCTTGGCAAAGGACAAAACACGACCCGAACACCACAAGCGGCAAGCATCCTCTTGTCTCGCTCGATATCGCGGGGATAACGACCAAAGTCTTCTCGCGGGCCAAACTGGGTGGGATTAACAAAAATGCTCACCACCACCTCATCACAATCTCTAAACGCCCGACGAACAAGAGAAAGATGGCCGGCGTGCAAATAACCCATTGTCGGCACAAATCCTATAGTTCGCCCCCTGGCCTTTCTGTCGCGGATAAACTCCCGCATCTGAGAGACACGCTTTATTACCTCGATGTTAAACATCTCCGGGGCAATTTCCTGAAGAGGACGTAGGACAAAATCTCGTTCGCACATCCGGGGATGGGGGATAGTCAACCTGGGCGTCTTTATCTTTCTCTTCCCGTAAATCAAGATATCCAAGTCGATAATCCGCGGGCCAAAGCGCGCTGTCTTTTTCCGCCCCAAGGCCCTTTCGATATCTTTAAGCCGGCCCAAAAACTCAAATGGCGACAAACCCGTTCTTATCCGCGCCGCGGCATTCAGGAAATCTTCCTGCTGCGCATACCCCTGCGGTTTGGTGCGATACAGGGAAGATATTTTTTCTACCTCAATCCTCGAAACCTGCCCCAACTCTTCGATTGCCCGACGGATATTTTTCCGTCTATCCCCTATATTCGATCCCAGGGCGATATAGGATAACATATTAGTTGCCGGTGAACCGGTTGCCCGTTGCCGGTTGTTATTCACCCAATTACCCGGCCCATCCTTTTTATCGCTTCTTTAATCCTTTCCCCGGAGGCGGTCAGGGCCATTCTTATATAGCCTTCGCCACTGGGCCCAAAGCCGGCGCCGGGGGTTACGACGATGCCCGCCTTGTCCAACAATCGCCGGGCAAAACGCATAGACGAACGATAACCCCTGGGCAGCGGGGCCCAGACATAAAACGTCGCCCGGGGCTTGGATACGCGCCACCCCAACTCCCGCAACCCTTCAACCAACAAATCGCGGCGGCGGCGATATAGAGCGCGCATCCCTGCCAGGCAGGCCTGCGGCCCGTTCAAGGCGGCAACACCTGCCAACTGCACGGCAGAAAAGATCCCGGAATCGACATTGGCCTTTACTTTAGCCAGCCCGGCAATAACATCTCTATTGCCACAGACCCAGCCCAACCGCCAACCAGCCATATTATAAGTCTTGGACAAAGAATGAAATTCTACGCCGACATCCTTTGCCCCCTTGGCCTGCAGGAAACCAATCGGCCGATACCCGTCGAAGCAAATCTCGGAATAGGCCGCATCCTGAACCACGATAATATCATTACGTCGGGCAAAATCAACCACCTTATCATAGAAGCCCAAATCGGCCACGGCCGCGGTAGGGTTATTGGGATAGTTAAGGAACAATATCCTCGCCCGGCGCAGGACCGAACGCGGGGCCGCCTCTAAGCGCGGCAAAAAACCGTTTTCCGCCCTTAACGGC
>JBHHYQ010000004.1:0-20241 GCA_046757595.1 Candidatus Omnitrophota bacterium | reverse complement strand
TGCCCAATGTCAAGCTGGAATACTCATCCGATGCCGCGCACACCAACTGGACGACAATCACCTCCTCCACGGCCAATGACGGGACTTACTCCTGGACCATCCCCAACGACGCCTCGACCACGGTCCAGGCGCGGGTCTCGGATGTCAACGATACGGACACGGCCGACACATCCCACGAGCGCTCAGCCAACGACTTCCACATCGACGGCGCCTTCGATGTCACGGCCCCGGACGGCGGGGAGCGCTGGGTGGTGAATGAGCCTAAGTATATTACCTGGAACACGACCGCGGGCAGCGCGGCTACTATCCCCAAGGTGAAGGTAGAGTATTCCGTGGACCTGCAGAACCTTACCTGGACCACGATAAAAGAGGCCGAGGAGGGGACGAACGACGACGGGATAATCACCAACGACGGGACCTTCCTCTGGACCGTGCCCCATCCGGTGTCCAGCCAGATACCCCCTACGCCCTCTACTACGGTCAAGATCCGTATCTCCGATGCCTCGGACAGCGACGCTTATGACGCCTCGGCCCAGCAGTGGACCATTGATTATTACTGGATTACCTGGAGCATCAAGGACCTGTTGATGAATACCTCTATCAGCGCGGTAACGGTCTATGACGATGCCGGCTGGTATGGCAGCCAGGCCACCCCCTACCAGTATTTTGGCGACGGGGATGTGCGGGGTTACCCTTATCAGGCTACGCAATATACGGTTATCCTGGATAAGACCCCCAGCTACAACCTGGCCTCGGCCAGCTTTAGCGCGGACCAGGACCAGACAGTCTATGTTTATATGGAGTCGACCACGGTGCGGGAAAACACGGTCTATTCCGACTTTACCTATGACGCGAATACGGATACACTTTATGTCAAGTCCTGGCTGGAGCAGACCGGGTTGCTCGTGCCTTCGCCCACCAGTGTTACGGTGGAGATTCACGAGAGCCCGTCCGGGGCCCTGGCGCAGACCTTGACGTCTTCTTCGCCGGATAGCAACGGCATCTTCTGGCAGTCCTGGGCCAATACCGGGATGGATGCGGCCAAGACCTATTTTGCCAAGACGAGTATCGTGTTTTCTTCCAGCACATTTACCGGCGGGGATTCTTACGATATCTATTTAGGGGAGGTGCTCAAGGATACGGGCACGACCCTGCCGGCGACTATCTCTACTATCAATACCTCGGTAAGCAATGTGGAGACCAAGGTGGATAGTTTGACCACCAAGGTGGATGCGGTGAAGACGGACACTGCGGCGATATTGACCGACACCGGCACGACCCTGCCGGGGACCCTGACCAAGATTAAAGATGATGTGGCGGCGATACTTGAGGACACGGGCACGGACCTGCCCAAGCAGATACAGTCGAATGTGGTCTCGGCTTTGGGCAAGGGGGTGCAGGCGGAGATACTCAGCCGTCCCACGAGCGTTATGACCGGCACGGCCACGACCATCCGTTACCGCACGGATAGCGGGCTTGCGCCGACGATTAGCGTCTACGACGACAGCAACACCCTGCAGGTCTCGGCGGCAACGATGTCTGAGATCGGGACCACGGGGATTTATGAATACGACCTGACTTTGTCCAAGAGCTGGGGCATGGGGGATTTTACCATAATCTGCCAGGAGGCGACCAAGGGGTCTTTGGATAGTATGGTGCTTACGGTCTTGTCTACGGACTTAGAGACTATCTCCGACGACATTGCCAATGTCTCCACCTATGCCCGCAACGCCAATACCCAGGCCACCAACGCCTACAATGCCTTAAACAAGCTGGCGATTACGGTTAACTCCGGCCGGGGGGTGAAGCAGGTCTCGCGCGATGTGGCCAGCCTGCGCGCGGCTATCTCCGGGTTGAGCGCGAATATAGAACGGCTCTCTTCGGAGGTGGTGGGCGGCGGCGGGGCAAAAGAGGACTTGACCGCGAATATCAAGGCGGCCCTGGCCGAGCTCAAGGGCGTGGCCGAGAGCAAGGAGGCGGAAAAGGGCCAGGTCAAGGGCGAGGATATGACGATATTGATGAACCGTATGGAAGAGGTCAAGGTATTAATGGAGGCCCTGCAGGCGATACTGGACAAGAAGAGCAGCGAGCCGGTAATCAAGACCTGGTATGAGGCGGGATGATGACGATACCTTCCTCGTCATGCCCGAATACCCATTCCACAATCGTGCATCCAGGGCATCAATTCCTATTCCCGCAGTTGCTTCTCGGCGTCTATGACATCGCGGTTTATCGTCCGGATTGTCTTTTCTATCCTTTGCTTGAGGTAGGGGGAGGCGGCGGGCGAGCTTTCTATCTCCCTTAATATTTGTATTGCCATACGGAAGTAGCGTACCATCTCTCCTTCGTCGGTGTCTCCCAGAGAAAGCGTCTTGTCGAAGTCTTGCCCTTTTATCCAGGCCTCTATCCCCGCGGCCAGATGAAAATAGGGCCTTTTGCTCAAAGGGGTTATGCCGCATTCCTTTTCCCGTTCGCGTATCTTGTCTATGGTCTTGCGGCATTTTTTCTTTATCGCCTCGGCCTTTTTGGGCATACGGAAGATGTGTTGGTTTTTTCGCGGCTCGAAGACCACGGCCGTGGCCAATATCCCCAGGCCGACCTCGTCCAGTTGTTCCAGGAATCCCTGTTGATACAGCTCGGAAAGTATAAGCTCGTATCCGTAAACCGTGCGGGCAAAGTTGCCCTTTTCCGACAGGGCGTTATTTTGTATCTGCCCCAGGGCCTTGAGCAATTTAATCTTGGCTAATATTAAATCTTTGGCCTGCCTTTGGTTGTGCTTGTTGGATTGGAAGAAATGAAAGGAATAGGGGTATATCTTGAGGATGTCTTCTCTGTACCTGTCGTAGAGATTTAATATGGTCGCGTAGGAATTGTTCAGCTGGCTCTTTATTGCTTCGGGGCGGTGATAGACTATGCGCCGTAGTTCGTCGGGGGAGATGTCTAAGGGGTTTACCCGCAGGTAGACAAAGCCCTCTTTGTCCATACCGCGGCGGCCGGCGCGGCCGGCCATCTGGAACAGGTCGCGCGTCTTTAACGGCCGCACGCAATCGCCGTAAAATTTCTTCATCTGGTCCAGGACTACGGATCGCGCCGGCATATTTATCCCCAGGGCGAATGTCTCGGTGGTGAATATCACCTTGAGCAGGCGGCTGGTGAACAGCCGTTCTATTACCTCTTTTAATGTCGGGAGCATCCCGGCGTGGTGATAGGCAATGCCGCGTTTTATCAGTGGGTAGAGTTTTTCCGCGCTGGGCTCGGATGCCAGGTCGAATTTATGGCGCAGGTCGTTGAACATTGCCGTGATATCGCCTGTCTCCTGCGGGCCGAGAAAGTCATAGCGGGATAGTTCCGCGGCCAATATTTCCGTGCGGCGGCGGCTGAATACGAAATAGATGAGAGGCAGGTTGCCTTGGTCGCGGATATGCTCTATCAGGGTGTTTATCCGGTTGGGTTTTATCCCGCTGTCTTTGTTTTCGGCCCAGGGGGCGTAACCTGGCCTACGTCCGCGGGAGAACCTTTGCCTGCGGTTATGCATCCGTTGTTGCCTTAGCCTTTGCCTGTGCCTTAATATGACTTGCGCCGGAGGGAACTTGAGGTTTTTGTCGTTGTCTACTATCTCGTTTTGCATCTGAAAGAAGAAGTGCAGCGGCACGGGGCGTTTTTCCTCGCGGACGATCTTTACCTGGCGGCCGCGGATGTTCGATATCCAGGTGGCAAACTCTTCGATGTTGGGGATGGTTGCCGAGAGGGAAAGGATGTTGATATGGCGGGGGAGGAAGATGAGCGACTCTTCCCAGACCGTGCCCCGCTCGTAGTTGTCGATATAGTGCACCTCGTCGAATATTATCCAGGCGTATCTTTTCAGGGCGTCGCTCTCTTCTATCGTCTTGTTGCGGAATATCTCCGTAGTCATAATCAAAAGCGGGGCGTAGGGGTTTATGGAGACATCTCCGGTGAGGATGCCCGTATTTTCCGGAAACTGCCGATGGAAGTCGCGGAATTTCTGGTTGGAGAGGGCCTTTATCGGGGCGGTGTAAATTACCCCCTGGTCGTTTTCTATCGCCTTGCGGATGACATATTCGGCGATTACGGTCTTCCCGGCCCCGGTAGGAGCGGAGACGATAACCGACAATCCTTTATCGATATAATCTATAGCCTGTTGCTGGAATTTGTCGTATTGCATAATTTGTATTATATCCCATTTATATCCTTTTGTCCAGATATTTCTTATCAACCCTTGATTTACTAATGCACTATGAAAAACTTTCTTGATTTATCCCCAGGTTATGATATACTACGAAATAATAACCTCGTTAATGAGACAAAAACCGACAATGTCACTTTTTGTCTCATTAACGTAGGCAATTTTAGTTGACTATGTCGTTATCTTCCCATAAAATAATATCTCTTTCCCGATTAGGGCCGTTGATTGCCGATTTAAAAAGACAAGGCAAAAAGGTTGTCTTTACCAATGGCTGTTTCGATATCCTGCATTTTGGCCATATTCAATATCTGCAGCAGGCGGCAAAAAAGGGCGATGCGCTTATCGTGGGGTTGAACAGCGATGCCTCGGTAAAAAGGCTAAAGGGCAAAAACCGGCCGTTTACCCCGCAGCGCCAAAGGGCCGCTGTTCTGGCCGCGCTTTCCTGCGTGGATTATGTGGTCATATTCGGCCAGGCCACGCCTTATATGCTTATCCGCAGGATTAAGCCCGATGTCTTGGTAAAGGGGGGAGACTGGCCGGAGGATAAGATCGTGGGCGCGGATGTGGTGCGCAAGGGGCGCGGCCGCGTGCTCAGCCTTCCTTATATAAAGGGGCTTTCTACGAGTGAGGTGATGTCCAAGGTCGCGGCGCTTATCGACGCCAATATAAACCGGGCTAAAGAAGGGCTGCGGGTCTGTGAGGATACGGCAAGGTTTGTCTGGCGCAATATCGAGATTACCAAGAGGATAAAAAGGTTGCGGCATAGCATCGATGCCATTTTAGCCCATCAAGACGGGTTTGGTTTTCTCAAACATCGGGATAGCCGCGGCGACATAGGCCGCCCCGCAGACAGCCTGGAGCGGAGGCGGGGGAGTGTGCGGGATGTCTTTATCGCCAATCTCCAACGGGCCAAGGAGGCGGCGCGCGTCCTGGAGGAGTATGGCAAACTCTGGGGGGGAAAGGTCTTTGTCAAATTCAAGGAGCTGCGGTTCGAACTATATCAGCTGGAAAAGGAGATTGCGCAGAGATTTTAGGGTCTATGTTATCTTGGATTACGGCATCTTGGGCCGCAGAGATATTGTCTCTGAGGCGGAAAGGATAATCGCGGCCGGCCCGGATATCGTCCAGCTGAGATGGACGCAGGGGGCTGCTCCGGATATGGGCCGGTTGATAGAGCAGGCGCGCAAAATTCGCATCTTTGCCCGCAGCAGAAAGGCGTTGTTCGTCATCAATAACCGCGCCGACATAGCCTTGCTTCTGGATGCCGACGGCCTGCACTTAGGCCAGGGCGACCTGCCAATATCCTGCGCCCGCAAGATACTGGGGCGCGATAAGATTATCGGGGTGTCTACGCACAGTTATCGCCAGGCGCTCGCGGCCCAGGCCGCCGGGGCGGATTATATCAGTGTCGGCCCTGTCTTTGCCACCCCCACCAAGCCGGATTATAAGCCTGTGGGCCTTTGTTTGCTTAAAAGATTGAGAAATAAGTTGCGCCTGCCGTTTGTGGCTATCGGAGGCATTGGCTTGAATAACTTAGACAACGTATTGCGGGCCGGGGCCCGCCGGGTGGCTGTGGCCCGGGCAGCCTGTTGCGCCCAGGACCCGGCCAGGTTGGTATCGGCATTCAGGGAGAAGATGGCCACGACGAAGTTATGTCTCTCTATATAATCCTTTTTTTGGCCTCGTTGGGCATTGCTTTGGTTCTTACGCCGTTTATCCGCAGGTTGTCTGTGAGGACGGGCCTGGTCTCTTTTCCCAAAGACGACAGGTGGCACAAACGGCCTACGGCCATATTGGGCGGGGTGGCGATCTTTTTCGCCGCGGTTATCCCCCTTTCTTTCCTGTTTATTTTTCGTATCCTGCCCCTTCCCGCAAACGGGGCAAGGCAGGTAATTGCCCTGGTCGTAGGCAGCCTGCTGATATTTGCCTGTGGGGTGATCGATGACTTCCGCCGGCTTTCTCCCCAAATAAAGATCCTCTTTCAGATAATCACTGCCTGCCTGGCGGTATATTTGGGCGTGGGATTTTCTTTTCCTTATTTAACCTCTTCCTGGGGAAAGATAGTCGACCTTTTGGCCGTCCCGCTGACGATTATCTGGATTATCGGGATTACCAATGCCTTCAACCTCCTGGATAACATGGATGGCCTTTGCGCCGGGATTGCCGCTATATCTTCGGCAATGCTCTTTGTCTGCGGGTTGTGGGGAGGGAATGTCTTGCTGGCCTGCCTGGCCTTGTGTTTGGGCGCGGCCTGTTTGGGGTTTCTGCCTTATAATTTCAACCCGGCGAAGATATTTATGGGCGATAGCGGAAGTATGTTTTTGGGGTTTGGCCTTTCTGTCCTGGCCCTTATGGCGATGTCGGCGCGGGCCTTTTCCAATATCCTGGTTACCTTGGCTGTGCCGGTGTTTATCCTGGCTGTTCCCATATTCGATACGGCCTTCGTGGCCTTTATCCGCAGGCTCAACGGACGCTCGATATTGAAGGGGGGGAAAGACCATACCTCGCACCGCCTCGTCTTCCTCGGCTTGAGCGAGAGAAAGGCGGTCTTGCTTTTATACGCGATCAGTGTCCTCCTGGGGCTTATCGCCCTGGCCTATTCCCGTATGAATGTCTTGGCCGTCTCGGTGCTCGCGGCATTGACGCTTGTGCTTTTGTTGTTTTTGGGGATGTTCTTGTCCGGGGTCAGGGTAGGAGAGGACGAGGGGGTTGCTTCGGGCCGGGGAAAATCCGCCTCGGGTGGCCTTATCCTGAATACATTTATCTTTCACAAGGCCAGGATTGCCGAGGTTATCCTCGATTTTGTCCTTATCTGCCTGGCCTACTATTCGGCCTATTTGTTGCGTTTCGAGGACGCCTTGTTGGGCTATAATGCCTATTTGCTCAAGACATCCCTGCCCTGGGTCATCATTATCAAGTTGGGGTGTTTTCATTACTTTAAGCTCTACCGCGCGATGAGGCACTATGTGGGCATCAGCGACATGGTCTCTGTGTTCAAGGCCGCCTCCTGCGGGTCGGTGCTTAGCGTCTTGTTCGTGACATTCGTTTACCGTTTCAAGGAGCATTCCCGCGTGGTATTTATCATCGACTGGCTGTTGACCTTGTTTCTCATTTGTTTTAGCCGGATCATCTTCCGCCTGTTGCAGGAATATTTTCGCAAGTTTCGCAGCGGGCGCAAGGTCTTGATATTCGGCGCCGGGGATTGCGGCGAGCTGTTCCTGCGCGAGATTAGCCAAAACCGGGCCCTGAAATACAAGCCCGTGGGGTTTATCGATGACGACAAAAAGAAAAAGGGCAAGGTTATTCACGGCCTGCCTATCCTGGGTGGCCGGGAGGAGATCGCCCGCCAGATAGAACAAAAGGGCGTGGAGGAGGTCGTTATCGCTATACCTTCTCTGTCTAAGGAAGACTGCCGGGATGTGCTGGATGTTTGTCAGGGGCTCGGCGTCTCCTGTCGCAGCCTGGCGCGGATAATGGATACGGAGAGGTGGGTGTAGGCTGCAGACTGCAAGCTACAGGCTACAGGCGCAAGCGGCAGGCTAAAAACCTGAAGCCTGGAGCCTGAAGCCTGAAGCCTGTTGCCTGAATCCTGCCGCCTATATTGATATGATCATTATCTTTTTTGCCGCGGTGATGTTGTTTTTCGTGCCGATATCCAATGCGGCTATCGAGACCGGGGCCTCGGTGTGCATATTTGCCTGGGGGGTAAGGCAGGTTTGGGGCCGGGCCAGGGATAAGGCCTGGCCGGCCGCGGGGTTGTTTGCCGGGCGCTTTGCCCTCCTGAACCAGGCGCTTGTTTGGTTCGTCCTTGCCAGCGCCTTGTCGATATTTTTTAGTTCCAATGTCCCGTTGAGCCTTAAGGCCTTCTTCTTCAAGCTTTCGGAATATGTCTTACTGTTTGTCGTTCTGCAGGACACGTTATCAACCTTTGCGCTACCAAATGAACAGATTAGAAGCCAGGATTTTGCCCGTAGGCAAGGCGCGCGACCCATCCACTGGATGGGTGCCCCGAGGCGTGCCCATCTGGCACGTCAAGGACGACCCATCCACCGGATGGGTGCCCCGACGCAGCATACGGGCAAAAGACGGCTTATAAGCGTTCAGTCGGTAGCGCAAAGGTTGATAAATACCCCTCGCCGTTACCGCGGCCTGGTCTGGGTGTTGTTGTTTTCCCTGTTGTTTATCGGGCTGGATGGGGTTTTCCAGAAGATCTTCGATATCGACCTGTTCCGCCGCCGGCATATGTTTTCCCATATCAGGGTTACGGCTTCTTTTATCAACCCCAATGACCTGGGGTCTTTTCTCGTTACCCTTTTACCCTTACCCCTGGCCTTATTGTTTTCCGGCATCGGCAGAAATGTTAAGGTATTTTTGGCCGCGATATTTTTTATCGGCATCGCTGTCTTGCTGCTGACCTTTTCCAAAGGGGCGCTGGCGGCGTTTTTGCTTTCTTTGCTGTTTTTGGCCTTTTGCCTGAGAAGGCGCCTTGTATTCCTAATCTTTGCCGTCGTAATCGTCCTGATGTTTACCTTGCCGCTCTTGTTCCACGGCGGGTGCGATTGGGCAAGCCGTTTGTCTTCTTTTTTCAGCGACTGCGGTGTTAAGGACAGAATATTCTTGTGGCGGGCGGCGCTGCGGATGTTTCTGGCCCATCCATTTTTCGGGGTCGGCCTGGGGACATTTATGGAGAATTATCAGTTGTATTGGATAAGGCCGACCGCGGAGATATCCTATGCCCATAACTGTTACCTGCAGACCTTAGCCGAGACCGGGATTATCGGCTTAGGGACGTTTGTCGCCTTTTTGTCCGTTTGGGTAATCAGGGTCTGTGGGGTTATCCGTAAACAGCCGCCGGCAGGGACGAAAGGCGACGGTTTTGTCTATTTCTCCGTCCTGGGCCTGGCTGCGGGGCTGGTTGCCTACCTGTTGAATAGTTTCGTGGATACCAATTTTTATGCCCTGCCCCTGGCGGTCTTATTCTGGTCTGTCTTAGGGGTCCAGGTTGCCGGAATGAAGATATTATGCCGCAAAGAATAATCATCGTCAATCCGTTCGGCATCGGGGATGTGGTGTTTTCTACCCCGGTCGTGGAAAACGTCAAGGCAGCTTATCCCGATGCGTTTATCGCCTACCTCTGCAATGCCCGCACCGCCCCCATCTTTCGGGATAATCCCCATATCGACAAGGTCTTTATTTACGAGAAAGACGACTGGCGCCGGCTCTGGCGCCGCTCGCGGATAAGGTGTATTATCGATTTTCTGCGGTTTCTGCGGGAGATAAAAAGGTGCCGTTTCGACTTATCGATAGACCTTTCTTTGGGGCGGCACTATAGTTTTTTTCTCTGGTTGTTGGGCGTCGGGAAAAGATACGGGCTCAATTATAAAAATCGCGGGCTCTTCCTTACCCGCAAGATAGATATTCGCGGATACGAGGATAAGCACGTCATCGAGTATTACCTGGACCTGTTGCGGTTTATGGGGCTTAATCCGCGACAGGTTCGCCCCCGGGTATATATTAAGGAAGAGCATAGGGCTTGGGCCAGGGAGTTTTTGAAGGCTAAGGGCCTGGATGTCTCTGCGCCTTCTTCCGGGGATATGAATAGCGCGCCTCGTTTGGTGGGTATTATCCCCGGGGGAGGGATAACCTGGGGCAGGGATGTCGAGGCGCGACGTTGGCCGCGGGAGAGGTTTGCCCGCCTGGCCGACGAGATAATTCGGCAATGCCGGGCCACGGTGTTGATATTTGGCGACCGGTCCGAGAAGGGGTTATGCCGTGATGTCTGCGCCGCGATGGATAATAAGCCCATAGCCATCGTGGGGGAGACTACTCTCAGCCAGTTCATTGCCCTGCTTTCCTGTTGTTCCCTGGTTGTGGCCAATGACGGCGGCCCTTTGCATCTTTCCGTGGCCCTGGGGGCGCGCACGGTTTCCATATTCGGCCCGGTAGACGAAAGGGTTTACGGCCAGTATCCCCCCGACCCCAACCGGCACAGGGTCGTCAAAAAGGCCTTGCCCTGCCGCCCCTGCTATAACCGTTTCCGAAAGCCGCCCTGTTATTATCACCGACGTTGCCTAAGAAACATTACCGTGGCAGAGGCGTTAATTGATGTTTTTGATTTATTAGGAAAATAATCAAGGCCGTTAATCTGTTATTAACCTTTGACTTACTAATGCGCGATTTAGAAGTCAGGATTTTGCCCGTAGGCAAGGCGCGCGACCCATCCGCTGGATGGGCGCCCCGCGGGGTACCCGGACGAAAAGGACGGGTCGGCCCCACTTCCAATTCAAGAGTAGATTTTTCTTGACTTTATTGATTTATGAGTTATACTAAAATGTATGGATTTCCGCTTTCGCGGGAATGACAGAGTGGTGGGCGCGGGAATGACAGGGCCTAAAACAAAAATATGATTATTAGCCGACAAAAAGACTTTGAAAAAATTCTGCAATCTGTTAAAGGTTATGATCGGATATTTTTATTAGGTTGCGGGGATTGCGCTACAACCTGTAAGAGCGGAGGAGAGCAAGAGCTTTTAGCATTAAAAGAAAGATTGGTTCTGGCGGGTAAGACGGTTACGGGATTAGTTGTTCCGGAAGTATCTTGTGTTGCCAGTAAAATAAAGCTGGCGTTGGGAAAGAACAGGGAGTTACTGAAGGATACCCAGGTGATTTTGGTATTTGCCTGTGGTTCGGCGGTGGCCTCGGTTCAGGAAAACGATCGTTTGGGCCTGCGGGTGTTGCCGGGTTGCGATACCTTGTTCGGGGCGATTATTGACGGGGCGGGGAATTTTGCCGAGAGGTGTTCGGCTTGTGGCGAGTGTCTTCTGGATGTAACCGAGGGGGTTTGTCCGGTTACGCGCTGCTCCAAAGGGGTATTGAACTGCCCTTGCGGCGGGGTCAAAGACGGTAAGTGCGAGGTGGATAAAGACAGGGATTGCGCCTGGGTGTTGATATACCGTCGGTTCAAAGACAAGGGGCAACTGGATAAATTCGTAAAGATTAACAAGCCCAAGGATTATTCCCGGTCGGTCAAGCCGCGGCATATTTGAGTTTGTTGAGTTTATTGAGTTTATTGAGTTTATTGAGTTTTTTCCGTGTTTCGGGACATTTCCCTGAAGCGCATAACTTGCGACTTGTGACCTTTGCACTTGCGACTTGCAGCTATGGAACAATACAGCGAAAAGGTGATGGAGCATTTCCGCAATCCCCATAATGTGGGAGAGCTTGCCGATGCCGACGGCATAGGGTCCGTAGGTAATCCCGTGTGTGGGGATATAATGAAGCTGTATGTCAAGGTGCGCGATGGCGTGATAATCGATGCAAGGTTCAAGACCTTTGGTTGTGGGGCCGCGGTGGCCACGAGTTCGATGGTTACGGACTTGGTAAAGGGCAAAACCATAGAAGAGGCCTTGAGTATTTCCAACAAGGCCGTGGCCGAGGCCCTGGGCGGTTTGCCTCCGGTAAAGATGCACTGTTCGGTCCTGGCCGAGCAGGCGCTGAAGGCGGCAATCGAGGATTACAGAAAACAGATGGTTAGAGAGTAATGTTGTCTATAGAACAGGAAAAACAGAGAATAAGAAAGGAAATATCGGAGAAATTAAAATCGCAGGGAGATAAACAGAGGATTGAAAAAAGCAGGCAAATAGGAAAAGGGTTATTTCGGTGGGATGTTTTTAATCAGGCGGAAACACTGATGTTTTATGTGTCGGTTGATAGCGAGGTAGATACGTTTGATATGATAAGAAAGGCAATTCTGTCGGGGAAAAAAGTGGCTGTCCCGACGATTGACGAAAAAGATAAAAATATGACCGTTTCCCGGATTTTGGATTTGGATAAAGATATGAATATTGGCCCTTATGGCATAAGGCAACCATGTAGAGAGCGCCTGATGCCGATTTCTCCGGACGAGCTGGATTTGATAGTCGTACCTGGCATAGCCTTCGATAGGCAAAATAATCGTTTAGGACGGGGAAAGGGATATTACGACAGATTATTGGCAAACAAATCCGGAAAAACTTATACAGTCGGTCTTGCCTTTGATTTTCAGGTATTGTCTTATCTACCTCACACCAACCACGACCAACCGGTCGACCACCTAATCAGCGCCTGATTTTCCGTATTGCTTATTGCGTCGCGCGTTTCTAGTATTGCGGGATGACTGTCTGCGCGTGAACGCGCGCAGACAGGCCTGCCCGCCCGGTAGGCGTATTGTGTAAAAAAAGGAGAAATAATAAATTACAAATTACAATAAACAAATTATAAACAATATACAATAACCGATGATTGGCTTGGAGGCTTAGCCTCGCGAGGCTAAGCCTCGATAGTCGGGGGTTTTGGCCATTGTAATTTTTCTTTTTGTATATTGTTTGTAATTCGGAATTTGTTTATTGTAATTTATTAGTCCCATGCAGATCTCTTGAATTATACAAAAAAATACGCACGACGCACGACGCACGACGAAAATAAGGGGAGGGTGTTATGCATATCGATATAAGTATGGCCGTTTTTACGCTTGTATTCTGCGCTACGGTTTTTACTTTTTTGGGGATTGCCTTATGCCGTATAATAACAAACAAAAAGATCCAGGCGGCGAAGTTAACCGCAAAACAAATAATCGAGCTTTCCGAGAAAGATGCTCAGAATCGCAAGCGAGAGATGCAATTGGAGGCCAAAGATACTCTTTATAAATTAAGGCAGAATTTCGAACGAGAGAATAAAGATAAACGTCGGGAGTTGATGGCGTTGGAAAAACGCCTGGAGCAAAAAGAGGCGAATATAGACAGACGTTTGGATTTATTGGATAATAAGGAAAAAGATATCGATAGCCGGCTGGCAGATGCGCGTGGGTATGAACAACTTCTTAAGTCTAAAGATTGCGAACTATCGGCATTGTTGACCGAGGAAAAAAACAGGTTGCAGAAGTTGTCTTCTTTGTCTCGTCAGGAGGCGCGTTCTCTTCTTTTGAAACGGGTGGAACAGGAATTGGTGGAAGAAAGGGCGGTATTGCTTAAAAAGATGGAAGATGACGTTAAGCAGAATGCGGAGAAAAAGGCGCGCGACATAATCACCCTGGCTGTACAAAGGTGTGTTATGGATCATACCGTAGATTCTATGGTTTCTGTGGTTTCTTTGCCGTCGGACGAGATGAAGGGAAGAATTATCGGCCGCGAAGGCAGGAACATTCGCGCTCTGGAGATGGCCACGGGGATAGATGTAATTATCGATGATACCCCTGAGGCCGTAACTTTATCCAGTTTCGATGCCGTGCGTCGCGAGATTGCCCGTATTTCTCTGGAACAGTTAATTTCCGATGGAAGGATACATCCCGGTAGGATAGAAGAAGTTGTTGGCAGGGTTAGAAAAAAGATGGAAGATAGAATTCGCGAAGAAGGCGAAAAAGTGGCATTCGATGTCGATATCCATGACCTACACCCCGAGATAATAAAATTATTAGGGCGGCTTAAGTATCGCACTAGCTATGGACAAAATGCGCTGCAGCATTCCCGGGAGGTTGCTTTTTTAATGGGGGTTATGGCCTCGGAATTAGGATTTGATTTTAAGTTGGCCCGGCGCATTGGCCTGTTGCATGATATCGGCAAGGCCGTCAGCCATCAGATAGAAGGGCCCCATGCCGGAATCGGCGCTGGCCTGGCGGGAAGATATGGCGAAGATCAACAAGTAACGGAGGCAATTGCCGCTCACCACGAAGAGACGGAATTGAACAGCGCTTATGCCGTTTTGGCCTTAGCCGCAGATGCGATAAGCGCGGCGCGCCCCGGTGCCCGTCGGGAAACATTGGAGAGCTATGTTAAACGCCTGGAGAAGTTGGAGGCGATTGCCAATGTGTTTAAGGGGGTCGAGAAATCCTACGCTATTCAGGCCGGCCGCGAGATTAGGGTTATCATTCATCCAGATAAGATATCCGACGGAGAAACGATAAGTCTTTCGCACGACCTACGTAAAAAGGTGGAACAGGAAATGCAATATCCTGGGCAGATTAAGATAACGGTAATCCGGGAAATGCGGGCGATTGATTATGCTAAGTAATCAAATGAACATTCTACTTATCGGTGACATAGTGGGTAAGCCGGGCCGGGAGGCGATGGCTAAGTTACTGCCGGAGATTATTAGCCGCGAGGATATATCTTTGGTTATAGCCAACGGCGAGAATGCCTCCGGCGGCTCCGGGCTTGGCCCTAAGGCCAGCGAACAACTGTTTCGCTATGGGGTTGATGTAATTACCTCCGGGGATCATATTTTCAAACGTAGGGAAACGCTGACGATAATCGATAATCCTTATATCCTGCGTCCGGCCAACCTCCCTCCCCTGGCCCGGGGCAAAGGGTCTTGCCTTATCGAAAAAAATGGTGTAAAATTCGGGGTGTTGAACCTGCAAGGACGGGTGTTTATGCCGTCTTTGGATTGCCCTTTCCGCGCCGCGGAGCAGGCGATAGAGCGGCTGTCCCGGGAGACCAAGATTATCCTGGTCGATATGCACGCCGAGGCGACCTCGGAAAAGATAGCCCTGTCTTTTTTTCTCGACGGCCGGGTCTCGGCGGCGGTGGGGACGCATACCCATGTTCAGACCGCCGACGAGAAGATTCTCGAAGGAGGCACGGCCTATATTACGGACCTGGGTATGACCGGGCCCTGCCTTTCCGTTATCGGCCGGGAAAGAGACAAGGTTATCCATAAGTTCGTTACCGGGATGCCCAGCCGTTTCAATGTCGCCTCTCAGGGGGTAGAGCTGCAGGGGGTCGTGGTGAGCGTAGACGAAAATAGCGGCCGCGCCCGGGGGATAAAGAGAATAAGGGTTAAAGCAGACTAACCTGCCAACCGTTAATGAGACAAAAACCGACAATGTCACTTTTTGTCTCATTAACAAGTCAAGGGTTAATAAGCAAGTAGTGGGTTTATCAGGCCTATGGAACAGCGAAAGGTTCTTACCGTTAGCCAGGTTACCAAAGACATCAAGCTTGTCCTGGATGAGGTTTTGGGGCGGGTTTGGGTCGAGGGAGAAATCTCTAACTTCAAACGTTATCCCTCCGGGCATATCTATTTTAGCCTGAAAGACGAAGAGGCGCAGATAAGGTGCGTGTCTTTTTACAACCTCAACAGGTATTTTCGCTGCGAACTCAAAGACGGGGTAAAGATTATCGCCTTTGGCCGCATTAGCGTTTATGGTAAATCCGGACAATATCAGTTGTATGTCGAGCGCGTAGAACTTAAAGGTTTGGGGCAGTTGCAGCTGGCCTTCGAGCAGCTGAAGCAAAGATTGTCCCGGGAAGGGTTGTTTTCTCCCGAGCACAAGCGCCCCCTGCCGGTCTTGCCCCTGCATATCGGGGTGGCCACTTCTTCGGCCGGGGCCGCGATACGAGACATCCTTTCCGTGCTCAAGAGGAGGGCGCCGTTCGTCTCCGTGCTTATCCGTCCCTGCCAGGTTCAGGGAGAGGGCGCGGCGCAAGACATTGCCCGGGCCATCGGCGAGCTCAACGAATATGGCCGCGGCCGTTTGGATGCGCTTATCGTGGGCCGCGGCGGCGGTTCGATAGAAGACCTCTGGGCCTTTAACGAGGAGGTGGTGGCCCGCGCGATTTACGGCTCGGACATCCCGGTCATCTCCGCCGTAGGGCACGAGATAGACTGGACCATAGCCGATTTCGTCTCCGACCTCAGGGCCCCCACGCCTTCGGCTGCGGCCGAGGTGGTGATAAAGAAAAAAGACGAGATAGCCGCGGCCATAGATAACAGCCTGTCTTTTATCCGTAATTATCTGCGGGACAAGGCGCAAGACTACGGGCAGAGGCTGGACGAGCGGAGGGATAAACTGCGTTCGGAGATTGGCCATATCTTAGAGATTGCCGGCCATAGACACGATAATCTCGCCCATAAGATAACCCTGCTCAACCCGCGAGATATGGTAGCCCGCAACATAAAACAGACCGAAGATTTGAATAAAAGGCTTTTGGTGAATATCGAACACATCTTGTCTGCGCGCCGTGACTTGATAAAGGCCTATAGCCAAAGGCTGGTGGCGTTAAATCCCCTGAATGTCCTTGCCCGCGGGTTTAGCCTTTCTGCGCGCCTGGATACGGACCGGGTTATCCGCAGCAGCCGGGAGCTGGCAATAGGAGACATGGTTAAGACAAAGTTGAGCGAAGGGGAGTTTATCGGCAAGGTCGAGAAGGTGTTTAGCTGAGCTCGGGCATACAGGCTACAGGCTTTGTGTTTCGGAAACCTTTCCCGAAACATCTCCTGATACCTTGCCTATCTCGAAATACAGAACTCAATAAACTCAATAAACTAATTGAGGGAGGCAATTATGGCCGAGTCAATGAAGTTCGAACAGGCGCTGGAGCGCCTGGAGAGGATCGTAAAGGACCTGGAAGGAGGCAATCTGCCTCTGGAGGATGCGGTCAAAAAATATGAGCAGGGGGTTAGGCTTTCTTTGGTCTGCTTCAAGGCCTTGGACAGCGCTAAAAGAAAAATTGAACTACTGATAAAAAAAGACAGCGCTGCCGGCGAAAGCAAATTTGAAACAGAGAGTTTCGCCGGAAAATAGATGTTTTATGTTGCGCGTTATTCGTCGCGCGACGAGACATGCGCGACTGTAATGATGTCTATCTTGCAAAACATAAACAGTCCCGCGGACCTAAAAAGGGTTTCCGTTTCCCGTTTGCCCGGGTTGTGTAGCGAGATAAGGGAGCTGATCTTAAGCACGGTTTTAAGGACCGGCGGGCACCTTGCCTCCAGCTTAGGGGCGGTGGAGATTGCCGTAAGCCTGCACTATTGCCTGAATACCCCTCGGGATGCCTTGATTTGGGATGTCGGCCATCAGGCTTATGCCCATAAGATCCTTACGGGAAGGCGCGATGCCTTTTCTACCTTGCGCCAGGAAGGGGGCATATCCGGTTTTCCCCTGCGAGAGGAGTCGCCCTACGACCTGTTTAGCGCCGGGCATGCCTCTTCGGCCTTGTCTCTGGCCCTGGGCCTGGCCTGCGCGCGGGATTTATCCGACCGTTCTTCCGAAAAAAAGATCGCCGCGGTTATCGGCGACGGCTCCTTGACCGGGGGGATGTGTTTCGAGGCCTTAAACCAGGCCGGACACCTTCAAAAGGATTTATTGGTTGTATTCAACACCAATGAGATGAGCATTGCTCCATCGGTGGGGGCATTGAGCAATTACCTGAACAAGATAATCTCCCTGCCGATATACAATCGTTTCCGCGATGCCCTGCAGGAGTTTATGCTAAGGCGCCTTCCTCGCGGGAAGCGTCTGGTTAATTTAGCCAGGAAATTCGAGGAAGGGCTAAAGAACATCCTGGTGCCGGGGATCTTTTTCGAGGAGCTGGGTTTCAGGTATATCGGCCCCCTGGACGGCCATAATGTAGGGTTGTTGGTGCGGACATTGAGGCACCTGTTGACATTCAAAGGCCCGGTGTTGCTGCATATCGTTACCCAAAAAGGCAAAGGTTATGCCGCGGCGGAGAACAGCCCGGAGGATTTTCATAGTGTGAGGGGAGCATCAACGGGAGAGAGGAAAAAAGAGGGCAGGTTGGCCAAAGAAGAAAAGGCGTTGAGTTACACGGATGTCTTTTCCCGCAAGTTGGTTTCTCTGGCCGAGGAAAACAATAAGCTGGTGGCGATTACCGCGGCAATGCCCAAAGGCACGGGCCTGGATAAGTTTGCCCGGCGTTATCCCCGGCGTTTCTTCGATGTGGGCATTGCCGAAGGCCATGCCCTGGGTTTTGCCGCGGGCCTGGCGCGGGACGGGTTTAGGCCCGTGGTTGCGATATATTCCACCTTTCTCCAGCGGGCATTCGATCAGATTATAGAGGATGTGTCTTTGCAGCGGTTGCCGGTTGTCTTGGCTATAGACCGCGCGGGTATAGTGGGCGAGGACGGGGTGACGCATCAGGGCATCTTCGATATTGCCTATCTTGGGGTTGTCCCCGATATGGTAATTATGTGCCCCTGTTGCGCGCGGCAGTTAGAGGCAATGCTGGAATTTGCCTTGTCTTGCGATGGCCCTGTTGCCCTGCGCTATCCCAAGGCCGCGGCATCTGCTCTTTCTTCGTTCGATGTGTGCGATAGCGATGTCTTGCGGATGGGCAAGTCCCGGACATTGATGAGGGGCAGGGATGTGGCTGTCGTCGCCTTGGGCAGCATGGTTTCTCCGGCATTGGAGGCCGCCGTTGTTTTGCAAAAACAGGGGGTTAAGGCCGAGATAATAGATGCCTGTTTTGCCAAGCCTTTGGATAGAGATTTGTTGTTGGCATTATCCCGCAGGTTCGATAAAGTAGTTACTGTAGAGGAAGGGGTAGCCGAGGGGGGATTTGGTTCGGCTGTAGCCGGCGTTATCAGCAATAAAGTAAAGGTGCATAAGATTGGCCTGCCCTGCGAATTTATCCCTCACAGCCGCCGGGAAGATGCCCTGGCTAGATACGGCCTGGATAGCAAGGGGATAGCCAAGAGAATATTGAGTTTATAGAGTTTATTGAGTTTGTTGAGTTTGCTCGGTTGGTTGATTGGTATGCCCAAGATTAAGATAGATAGAGAGCTTTGTAAAGGTTGTCGGCTTTGCCTGGTCAATTGCCATAAGGGTTTGATTAGGGTTGGGACGTCTTTGAACAAGCGGGGGATTTTGCCCCTGGAGTTTTTCGGAGATGGTTGCGGAGGGTGCGGGTTTTGCGCCTTGGTCTGCCCGGACGGGGCGATAGAATTACAGAGGGCGGAGGATGGAGGATGATGAATGTCTGACAAAATACTCATTACCGGTAACGAGGCGATTGCCGAAGGGGCGATACGGGCCGGGTGTCGCTTTTTTGCCGGTTATCCCATTACCCCCCAGAACGAGATCCCCGCTTATATGGCCAAAAGGATGGCGCAGGTCGGCGGCGTATTTATCCAGTCGGAGTCGGAGCTGGCGGCGATAAGTATGGTGATGGGCGCGGCTGCGGCCGGGGCCAGGGCGATTACCACCTCTTCCAGCCCCGGCATCAGCCTTAAGCAAGAGGGCATCTCTTATATTGCCGGGGCGCAATTGCCGGCGGTAATCGTCAATATTATGCGCGCCGGCCCGGGGCTGGGCAATATCTGGCCGGCGCAATCGGATTATTTCCAGGCCACCAAAGGCGGGGGGCACGGAGATTATCGTAATATCGTCCTGGCCCCTGCCTCTGTTCAGGAGGCCTTTGACTTGACGATGCTCGCATTTGATCTCGCCGATAAATACCGCAACCCGGTAATGGTCTTGGGCGACGGGATGTTGGGGCAGATGATGGAGCCGATGCGCGTGGCGCGCGAAAAACCTAAATCCAATACCCAAGACCCCATACCCCATACAAAAAAATGGGCCCTAACCGGTTGCAGGAACAGAAGGCCTAATGTCGTGGCCTCTTTTCGTATGCGCGAGGGAGAGATGGAGAAACACAATAAACGGCTGCAGCAAAAATACGAAAAGATACAGGACAAAGAGCAGAGATTCGAGGTTATGGATATTGGTGATGCAGAGACAATTATCGTCGCCTACGGGACAATGGCCCGTATTGCCAAAGGGGCGATAAAGTCCCTGCGCGGCCAGGGCCGAAAGGCGGGGTTGATAAGGCCGATAACCCTTTGGCCCTTTCCGGATAAGGTATTCTCTTCTTTGTTCTCCGGCCCACGGCGCCGGCGTCTGCGGATATTGGCGCTTGAGATGTCTTGCGGCCAAATGGTGGAAGATGTGCGCCTGGCAGTAAGCGGCCGTTGCCCGGTAACCTTCCACGGCCGCAGCGGCGGAGGGATACCCACACAGGGCGAGATTATTTCGACATTGGAAGTAATCCCGAGCGAAAGAACGCAGTGATTGAGCCGAAGGATTTTTCTTGACATCTCCGGGATAGCGAGGTATAGTAAGAATTTAGAGCGCAAAACAAGATCAAAGATTAAAGACCAAAGACCAAAGACCAAAAACGTTAATGAGACAAAAACCGACAATGTCACTTTTTGTCTCATTAACGTCTTGGCAAGCCAATGCAAAACTTACCCTTAGGCATATCT
>JBHHYQ010000003.1:0-21791 GCA_046757595.1 Candidatus Omnitrophota bacterium | reverse complement strand
ATTAGTTAACCCTGAAAAACAGGGTTTTTCAGGGTTAACTAATTAGTGCTCTTCGGGGATAATGTTTTTACGCAATATGCAATACGCACTACGCATTACGCACTACGCACGACGCAATACGCACGACGCAATACGCACGACGCAGGACGAATAACGACGAATAACAAGGAGTAACTATGTCACGAGTAAAAACGAATGTGGCCAGGAAAAGACGAGTCAAGCGGGTACTTAAGGCGGCCAAAGGTTACTGGGGAGACCGAAGTAAACGTTATCGTTACGCCAAGGTCTCGGTAATGCGTAGTTTGGCCTATGCCTACCGCGACCGTAAAGTCCGCAAACGGGACTTTCGCCGGCTGTGGATACTGCGGGTTAATGCCGCGGCGCGGCTAAACGGGCTAACCTATAACCGCTTTATGCAGGGGCTAAAAAAGGCCGATGTCCTGTTAGACAGGAAACACTTGGCCGACTTAGCCGTAAACGACGCCCCGGTATTTAAGCAGTTAACGGAGATAGCGAGAGGACAGAGAACAGAGGACAAAGAGTAGAGAGATTTGTCCTCTGTTCTCTGTCTTCTGACTTCTGATCTAAAATGTACACCATAATCGTAGGCTGTGGCCGGGTGGGCGCGGAGCTGGCGCAGTTGTTGAGTTCCGAGGGGCACGATGTGGTAATCATCGACCGCAACGAAGATGTCTTGTCCAATTTAGGCAAGGCCTTCAACGGAATCACCATTGCCGGCAATGGCTTTGATATCGACCTGCTCAAACGCGCCGGTATCGAAAAATGCGACGCCTTCTGCGCGATAACCGATAACGATAACACTAATCTCGTGGCCGCCCAGGTGGCCAGGGAGATGTTTAAGGTAAAAAAGGCGATTGCCCGCATCTACGACCATACCCGCGCCCATATCTACCATTCACTGGGGCTAAATATTATCAGCGGGACGATGCTCTTTGCCGCGCGCATCCGCGACCAGATCATCGAAAGCCGCCTCTCCACCTATCTTATCGAAAGTAAAGATATCGGTGTCTTGGAGATTGCCGTGACGCCAACATTAAAAGGAAAGGCGATAAAGGATATAAATGTCTCCGGAGACCTGTTGATTGCCGCGGTAAAAAAGATGACGAAGGCAATCATCCCGGACAATAATTACAAAGTTGAAGACGGGGATGTGTTGATGGCCATCGTCAAGACCCGGGCCCTGGAAAAGATAAAAAAGAGGTTTCGGCTATAATGTATATAATTATCGTCGGCGGGGGAAAGGTGGGGCATTTTTTGGCCAAGCGCCTGTGCGAAGATAAGCACACGGTGGCGCTTATCGAAGAAAATAAAAAGGTCTGCCGCGAGATCGCCTCCGACCTGGATATCCTCGTGGTCCAGGGCAACGGCTGCGATCCCCAACGTCTAAAAGAGGCGGGGATAGAGCGCGCCGATGTTATCGCCGCGGTAACCGGCGAAGACGAAGACAACTTGATCATCTGTCAGGTGGCCAAGGAACAGTTTAAGATCGACCGCACCGTAGGACGGATAAACGACAGCAAAAACGAAAAGATATTCTCCGAGCTGGGCGTGGATGTGCCTATCGACGCTACGGCGATAATCGCCAAGATCATCGAAGAAGAAGTATCTTTTTCCGACTTCGTCAACTTAATGAGTTTTAAGCGCGGAAAATTGGCTATCGTGCGCGTAGACCTCCCGGAGACATCGCCGCTAATCGACAAATATGTCCGCGACATAAACTTCCCCACGGACTCCGTTCTGGTATCGATTATCCGCCAAGACGAGGTTATCCTGCCCAAAGGCGACACCCTGCTTTCCGCCGGAGATGATATTGTGGCCCTGACCCTGATAAAGAATGAACAACGATTGCTCAAATTTTTAATAGGAGAGATTTAATGCTCCGGAAGCAGGTCCTGAATAATATTTTGGGAATCTTTACGGAAATCGTTTTTGCCGTCTCGGTAATGGCCATATTTTTTGCCATTGGCTGGCTGGTAACCCTGATATGATCCTCCGTCCGCAAATCAACGACTTGAGGGTCATCGGTTTTTTTCTGGGAAAGATCGCCTCGGCCCTGGGCCTGATTATGCTTATCCCGGCGGTGATAGGGGTCTTGTTTTCCGAGGCAAACCCGGCCGCAGACTATGTCATCGCCTCCGAGATCTGTTTTATCGTCGGGCTGCTATTGACTTTATTATGCAGGGGCCAAACCGACCTCAGTTGGATGCAGGGGATGGTCGTGGTCTCTTTGGGCTGGTTGATGGCGGCGTTATTGGGGGCCGTGCCCCTGCATCTCAGCGGGCATTTCGCATCTTTCCTCGACGCCTGGTTCGAGGCGATGTCCGGGTTTGCCACTACCGGGCTAACGTTGATAAAAGACCTGGACCATCTTTCCCTCGCCCACAACTTCTGGCGGCACCTGATGATCTTTATCGGGGGGCAGGGCATCGTCGTGGTCGCGATCTCTCTGTTTATGATAAAGGGCGGGGCCGGGGCCTTTCGTATCTATGTCGGGGAGGCGCGCGACGAACGGGTATTGCCCAACGTCCTCTCCACGGCGCGGTTTATCTGGCTGGTGAGTATCGTTTATTTGCTATTGGGCACATTGGCCCTGGGGGTTGCCGGTATCGTCGAAGGGCTTGGCGCGAAACGGGCCTTCTTCGACGGGGTATGTATGTTTATGGCCGCCTTCGATACCGGCGGGTTTACGCCGCGGTCGCAAAACATACTTTATTATCATAGCCTGCTCATAGAGTCGATAACGATGGCGCTGATGATCTTGGGCGCCCTGAACTTCAACCTCCATTACCACCTCTGGAACGGCAAACGAAAAGAGCTGTTCCATAACCTGGAAATGCGGGTGTTGGGCATCACGATGTTCGTCATCTTTGCGATTATCGCCATCGATATAATGCGGTTGAATCTATACCCCGACGCCTTGACCTTATTCCGTAAGGGGGTTTACCAGCTTATCTCCGCCCATAGCGGCACGGGGTATTCCAACCTTTATCCCCGACAATTTATCGCTGAATGGGGAAACCTGTCCCTGGTAGGCCTAATCGTAGCTATGGGCCTGGGGGGAAGCATCTGTTCCACCACCGGGGGGATAAAGGCCCTGCGCGTGGGGATAATGTTCAAGGGCCTGGTGCAGGATGTAAAACAAATTATGCTGCCCGAATCCACGGTCCTGCAACAAAAATTCCACCACCTGAAAGAGGTTGTCCTGGAAGATAAATATGTGCGGGTAGCGTTGGTAGCCGTAGTCTTATATTTTTGCGTATATGTCGCCGGGGCGTTTTTGGGAATGGTCTTTGGTTATCCCTTTTTGGATTCTTTGTTCGAATCCACATCTGCCGCGGCCAATGTCGGGCTCTCCTGCGGCATAACCCGCCCCGCAATGCCGGCCCTGCTAAAAGTGGCCTATATCATAGAGATGTGGGCCGGGAGGCTGGAGTTCGTTTCCATATTGGTCCTGGGCGGCTTTCTCATCGCCGTATTCCGGGGGAAGAAATGATTGGAAGGCAAAAAACAGAGGTCGGAGGTCGGGGGTCGGGGGTCGGAGGGATAACGGTTTGTTTCGCTCGCCGGGACGATGGACGAGGGGACAAAAAAACAATCACCGCTCGTCCCCGCGGAGTGGCCGCCCAGCACCCATCATTTACCATTTCTCTGTCTTCTATTCTTTGTCTTCTGTCTTCTATCTTCTGCCTTCTGTCTTCCGGTCTTTGTTACTCCCAGCCTGTCCCCGCGCAAGAGCTGATTAAAAATGCCGGGCAATACGACGGCAAGGCCGTAGAATACGAAGGCGAGCTGATAGGCGAGCCTATGCCGCGCCAAGACGGGGTATGGTTCAATATCTTAGACGACGAGGGAACCGCCCTGGGGATATGGGTAAAAGGCGATATCCGGCCGGCGGTCGACTACAGCGGGGGATACAAGGTTAAGGGGGACCGCTTTAATATCCGCGGCGAACTGCATCAACATTGTCGGCAACACGGAGGCGACCTGGATATCCACGCTTTAAGCATCACCAAGACAAAGACGGGGGCTATCGCGCCCGAGATACTGCCGAGATACAAACAAAGATTGATGGTTTATTTAGGGGCAATATTGGGGGTATTATGGATAATATCGATAATATCGCGAACGAGGCAGAGGCAAGCATAAGATCTGCTGCGGACAACAAAGGCCTGGAAGAACTGCGGGTCAAGTATTTGGGGCGCCAGGGGATAGTAGCGGAATTATTCAAACAGATGGCCAACCTCCCCCGAGAGCAAAGGCCGTCTTTAGGCAAGGGGCTCAACCTACTGAAGGGCCGGATTACGAAACTGCTCCAGGAGGCGCAACAACGGGCCAAGTCGCAGGCCCGCAACCGGGAAACGCCCGACCCCACCCTACCCGGCATAACCCCGGATGTCGGCCACCTCCACCCCATCAGCAAGACCATGCATTCTATCTGCGGGATATTCCGACATATGGGATTTTCCGTAGTAGAAGGCCCGGAGATAGAGACGGAATACAATAATTTCACCGGCCTGAATATCCCCTTAAACCACCCCTGCCGCGATGCCTTCGACACATTTTACCTAAAGGCAAATCCCAAATTACTGTTGCGCAGCCATACATCGCCGGCGCAGATAAGGGTGATGAAAAAGACAAGGCCGCCCCTGGCCGTGGTCGTCCCGGGCAAGGTCTATCGCCGCGACGCCACAGACGCCTCGCATTCTTTTATGTTTCATCAGGTAGAAGGATTTATTGTAGACAAAGGCATAACCTTTGCCAACTTAAAGGGGGTGCTGGATGTGTTTATGCGCCGCCTATTCGGCAAGGGCATAAAACTGCGCTTCCGGCCGCACTTTTTCCCCTTTACCGAGCCCTCGGCCGAGGTGGATGTGTCCTGCGTGATGTGCCGCAAGCCGCAAGCCGCAAGCCGCAAGCCGCAAGCGCAAAGTCGTAGTTGCAGTGTCTGCGGCGGCAAGGGGTGGCTGGAGATTATGGGCTGCGGGATGATACACCCCAATGTCTTCCGCGCCGTGGGCTACCCCGGCAATAAATACACCGGTTTTGCCTTTGGTATGGGGGTAGAGCGGATTGTCATGCTCAAATACGGCATCGACGACATCCGGATGTTTTTCCAAAACGACCTAAGGATGCTGCGGCAATTTTAGATTCCGCCTGATGTCATGTTTTGCGGAAAAGGATTATTTCATCGTTCTTCCAGCTTAACTTAGATCTCCTCACAATGACATTGTGGCGCAGTCTAATGATCCGGGCCGATTAATAATAATCGGTAATTGGATATGCCCGTACAAAGAAACTACAAAATAAGCCTTAATATCGAACGGTTTATCCTGGCCCAAAAACAGGAATCGCCGGGATTAAGTTGTCGGGCAATATCTGTTTTGGTCCGTCGCAGGTTTAACCTCAGTGTGTCCAAGTCCAGAATTAATGATATTATTCGTCGGGATAAAGGACTGGACTTTCCCGCATCCAACCCTGCCCTCCCCCCCGCTTCTGCGCCTCTCGCTTCCGCTCCATCCCGCCCCGCCCATTTTCCTTCTGTGGAAAATCTGCCCCGGGTTTGTTATATCCATTTTGGGTTGTTTGACGGCACAGTTTTTTATGTTGACGCTAAATTCCAGGCGATTGGCAAAAACCACAGGCATATTTCACAGGATCTTTGCTCTCCGGCAGACAAAGTCATAAATCATATAAAAAGCCGGATAATCAAACCCGGAGGACAACCGATAGTTATCCGGGGCAATAAAATGAACGAACGGCAAGCCTGGATAAATTTTGTTTTATGTTGCGAGGGGGTAGAGGATAAGGCGTTGTCGCGGATCGCGCTTTATGACAAAAACAGACAGGAGATAAAGAGATTTTCTTATATTCCCCGGACGGAAAGACGTTATTTTATTATCGGCATGCGTGATAGTAAATTTGTCTGGTCAGGGAAGATTGTTTTTTCCTGGAAAGGGAACAAATTCAGCTTCAGGATAATCCGGCCTAAAAACAAAAATACCCCGGCGTTAATTAGCAATATTTCTTTTTCCGAAAATTATCCCCCGCGGATTATCGAGATGTTCAACGCCGCAGCAATATAGGTAATATAGTCTTATTTTTAGAGTTAGGGGGAGGTAGAAAATAAAATGAAAACGCACTGAAATCGGTATCAAAAAAAATAAAATTTTACTTGACAAAGGGCCGCAAATATGTTATAGTTGGAGTAGAAGATGGGAAGATGGATCTTCTGGCTCCGAAAGGATGACAAGAGGTATCCATACAGCGTTTTGTTAATTTTCAGGCCAGTTTAGGCTCTTTGATATGCAGTAAGTCAAGGGTTAATAATAGAGAAGGCAAGGAAAAAGCAAGAAAAAAAAATCAGAGCCGACCTTTTTTGCGCGTGACTTATTGGGAATAAAGAAGATAAATCTTGTAGGTGGGTAATTTTTAACAGAGTATTGGCTATGAATAAATCAGGACAGGGCACTTTGGAGTATGTGATTTTATTTATCGCTATCGCTGCGGCGGTGATTGTCTCGAATCTTCTCGCGTTCACCTATGCCCCCGGTAACAACGGAGGCAAAGCCAAGGTGACGGCCACAGGCAGCGCAGTCACAGGCCTGCAGAGTTATGTCGATAGCGCCATAGCAAAGATAACGCAATGAAAGACGTAAAATATATATATGGCAAAGGATGCTGTCCGATTGCCGCGGGCCCGAGTTTGAGACCGGGGGAGAAAACCGTTTTAATCCGGGATAAAAAAGATCGCGCTCTCCCGCGCCGCAACCGCGCCCAAAGCGTCCTGGAATACGCCCTTATGGTTACGGTGATTTCTATGGCCATAACGGCAATGTATACATATTTTCAGCGGGCGATGAACGCGCGCCTGGAGGACATCCGCCAGGAGTTTACTCCCCGCTATGCCGGGAAATAATAATGGAGGTGGCATTATGACAACTTCAGATCGCAACTCGCATGTTACAACTCACATCTCGCGACTAAAGAAGGCCCAGAGTATTCTGGAATATGTGATCGTGCTCACGGCGATCGTGGCCGCGGTAATTTTGGGGGCCGGGGCGGTAAAAGATAAGTTGTATAAAGCGGCAGATGCCGATGGGCAAGGTGGTGGTGGCCTTATTAGCGGCGCGGCAGATACAATCACCGAGTTTACGGGAACCTTGCCGGGGAACTAGCGCGCTGTGACTGTCTAAGATTAATTTCACAGGGCAATAGATGGCAATAGTAATAATGTGGGGTTAACCCCTTCCGCCAATTTAATCAGGAGGTGGCATTATGATAACTTCAGATCGCAACTCGCATGTTACAACTCACATCTCGCGACTAAAGAAGGCCCAGAGTATTCTGGAATATGTGATCGTGCTCACGGCGATCGTGGCCGCGGTAATCGCTGGGGCGTCTTTTGTTAAGAATAAGGTCAACGAAGCGATTGGAACGGATGTGGCCCAGACCATTGATACTGCCACGCAAAAGATAGCAAACATCGCCCCTTAATTATCCGGAGGCAAATATTTGATAAGTAATCCGCGTCTTTACCGAGGAGGAAGTTATGGACAAGGTCAAAAATAAGAGATCAATGGTTAAAGGTCAGTGGAGGCGTAAGTTTTGGGTTGGAGGTTTTTTGATCCGGCCCCGCCGCCTAAGGCTTGCCGCTCAAAATACCGCCGAATATGCTATCGTTATCGGCCTGGTGGTTGCCGCGGTTATGGCCATGCAGACCTATGTCAAGAGAGGGTTTCAGGGTAGAGTAGCCTCGGCCTCGGATAATTTTGTGAGCAAATTGAAGGGCGGGGACTGGGAGACGATTGGAGGAGGTAGTGTTACTTGGACGGGAAATCAATGGGAACCGGAGAAATTGTCTTCTCGGAACACGCGGCAGGTTAATGCTGGCACGACAAGCACTGAGACATTGGATCTCGGTGGCACGCTTACGCGAACTTCTACCTTGATAACTCAACAAAAAGGCGATAGCGATGGAAAGGACGATGGGGATTACCGGGAATATACCTATTGAAGATCAATAAGCGGGAGGCGAAATTATGGATACAATTAAAAGGTCGCCTATCACCAGTATGCAGGTGACAGGCGATCCGGTGACTGGCGACCTGCGTAAGGGGCAAAACACGGCAGAATATGCCATTGTTTTGGGGCTGGTGATCGCTGTGGCTATAGGGATGCGTACCTATGTGCAAAGGGGTCTGCAGGGGAAATCCAAAGATGTCGTAGATGGTCTGGCCACACAAACAGCAGATTCCGGATTAGGCGATTTCGCTCTTTCTTCTGATAATAGATACAAGCAATTCGAGCCTTATTATTTAGATTCGAATTTTACCAACGAGACCAATGTGAAAGAAACGGTAAAATTTGGCGGAGATACGGACTCTCGGGCGGCCACAAGCAGCCAGCGCGATGTTGGCATAGGGGATACTGAAAAGGGAAAATATACGAGCAAGCGATTCGGTTCTCAGACATATAAAAAAGGTAATAAGTGGTAAACGGGAATAACGGGGTTTAATATAGTAACACCAAAGGCGATAAACAGATTAGGGAGGAGAGATAGATGAAGATACTTATGAGACAGGGATTAAACAAAAGCGGCCAATCTACTTTGGAATACGCTATGGTTATCGCCGTGGTCGTGGGGGCCCTGGTGGCGATGCGGTTTTTTGTCAACCGCGCGGTGCAGGGAAGGCTACGTTCCTCCGTGGATAATATTGGCGAGCAGTATTCTGCGGGGAATACGATATCTAAGTATAAGACTACTTACGAAACGACGATTACACAGGAACGGTTTGGCACAGACACAGACGGGAACGATCTCAGCCAGGTTACGGGTACTGCGGGTAAAGGCGTGTCCCGTTTTGATGTAATAACTGCCGGAAAGGTTAAGCGAGAGACTGTTGCCGTGGGAGTGAATGCGGCAGAGGGCGAAAGGATTAAAAAGACCTTTCAGCAGGAGTTAACTAGCGAGGGGTTATGGGGAGAAAAAGGCTAGACGGAGGTGAAATTATGTTAAATTCAAGCCACAAGCCACGCGACCCATCAGCGATGGGCGATTCGAGTCGCAAGCCACAAGAGAATAACGCGCGACGCTCGACGAGATTGGGGCAGAATACCGCAGAGTATGCTGTGCTTATCGGTTTGATCATCGGAGCAGTGGTGGCGATGCAGACCTATGTCAAGAGGAGTATGCAGGCCGGAGTAAAATATGCCGTGGATAAGCTTAAAGACAATGGAACCGGCCAATACGAACCTTATTATCTAATGTCCAAAACTGAAACTACTACAGAAGCCTATGAGCAGACCGAGGAAACGAAAAATAGAGGGGCGGTAGAAAGGCATTTAACGGGAAAAGATGGAGCGGGTGGACAGGTAACTACCCGCACAAGCACGCAAAAAATGAGAGATACGAGCGCTGCGGATTGATTGGGAAATTTATTGGGGTTAGAAAGCAGGAGGTGGAAATTATGATATATTTAAATCACAAGCACGCGTCTTCCAAAGTTTCGCTTTGGAAATGTTCCCGATGGGCACAGAGCACCCTGGAATACGCTATGGTCATCGCCGTGGTCGTGGGGGCCCTGGTGGCGATGCAGATCTATATGAAACGGGGCGTAGAAGGGAAACTGCGTTCCTCCGCCGACGATATTGGCCAGCAGTTTGATGCCGCAGCTACGGACTATACCTATACGACCACGCGAACATCCACAACTCAAGACGTAACAACGACGGGCGTAACTACATCTCATATGGGGGATGCCGAAGGTGGCGTCGCCGAGACGGTTACGCGCACGGGAAGCGAGAATGTAGCCGCTTGGTAAGTCAGTCGTGAGATGTGAGTCGTGAGAGGAGGGTTATGTGTTTCCGGGCTACTGCGCTGTGACATAAATTTTCAACAGCGCATAAGGGGTGTGGGAGTGCTCAGCGAGCGATAGCGAGCGCCGGGGGGCTTGCCTCCCCCAGATGAAGGGGTTATAGTCTCGAAGCGCAGAAAAGGGCAGGAAGGAACCTAACATGTCTATTGCGTATCTCAAATCTCGGATCTCAAATCTCGGATCTCGCATCTCCCATCCCGCATCTCACAAGGCGCAAAGCATTGCCGAGTATGCCGTGGTCATTGCCGTGATTAGCGCCGCGCTTTTGGCAATGCAGACCTATGTCAAGCGGGGGCTGCAGGGCCGGTTGAGGAATATGGCTCAGCAGATAAGTCCGCGGCAGTATGAACGCAGTCGAACAGAAAGCGATTATACTACCACCCGTTCGTTTACGCAAGTAGAAAAATTCGATCGCGGGGATTCCTATGTTTATATGGGCGCTAAATCGGACAACGACAATCAGGGAGAAATAGGCGCCGCGGAAACAACTACCCGTACAGGATACAGCATTGTCCAGCCGGAGAAGTGGAAGAATTAAGGAGCTTAATATGCCTGTTATACATCTTAAATTTCACATCTCGCAACTAAAAAAAGGCCAGGCCCTGGTGGAGCTGGCCTTGTTCGGGAGTTTGTTGTTGATAATCATTGGGGCGTTGTTTTCTTATACGCAGAATATCTACGAGCAGCAGAGGACGGATATTATCGCCTTTCGCTCGGCCCTGGAAAGGGCGCGCTCCCGGGAGACCTACTATAAATGGGAAAAAGAGGCTCAGGCAGACGGCGAGGATTTAACCCAGGATGAGATAGATGCCTTTTTAAAACGTCTGGCCGAAGGAAAAGCCACCGATGAGGAAAAGTGGCTGTTTTTAAGGAGCAGCGGGGCAAGGCTGGATTACAGCCTGACCCGGGACAAAGGGCCAAACTTTTTGTTTAGGCCGGAGAGGACGACGTATTCCAGTTCTTATTCGGTATATTGGTCGGGCGCGCCGGTTCAGGAGCAGCTGAATGTGCAGCAGATTAATGATGTTGAGATAGACTCTCCCCGAAGATATCAATTGGAGCCGCGCAGTAATGCCTCCGAACCCATAGACACGCCGATTAACGACAAAAGGATCTGGCTGAGCGATATTGCGCCGACGTTATATCCTTTGGTTATTCAAGGGGTTGGGGCGTTGACGACGAAGGGGATAGAGGCCTGGGGGCAGAAAAATGGCGATAAAGCCGCGCAAGCATTTTTGCAGGCAGGAAATATTGCCGCGGCTAAGAAAGCTAAAAAAGCCGCAGAAGAAGCGGCTCAGGAATTATCCAAAAAGATCGGAACCATCTTTAGTATAGTCGGCTTTGCTACGCGGGCCTATGTCTTGGCCAAAGATGCCCGGGATATCCAAAAGAAACTAAAAGAACTCAAGGATATCGAAAATCGCGATGCAAGGCTGGAGGAGAAAGACAGGCAAATGCGGGATCAGGGTTATCATATCGCCTCCCGTCAGAACCACGACGACTGGGAGGCCCTGGACGAGATAAAGAAAAATCCCTTCTATGCCGGCTATGGCATAAGCGATATGAACGAGCTGGCCGGCAAATATTATATAAAGGAGCTGATCCCTCAGATATACGATACGCCTACAGAAGCGCGCACGGTCTACGCCCAGACAGAGCGGCGGGGAGAAGGCGGGGATGTAATTACCAATCGCCGCAAGGCAAATCTAACCCAGGTAGTAAGGCGCACATTCAGGAGACGTTATGATACTACGCCCGACCCCAATGCGATTACCCGCACTTATGAGGATATCCCCGATCTTGTCTTGCAGCAGGCGTTGACCTTATCCCCGCAGGGCCAACCGGAGTATCGCCAATATTCGGGAGATGTCTCGGCCGCGCCTAATATCGAACAAGACATCCGATGGGTAACCGGGGATTAAACGTAATATTTCGGCAGCAGGCGCTGTGATACGGGGGGGCATGAGAAATGAAATATGGTAGGTTTGTTGAGGGCGGAGGCAAAGGGGCGAATGCCAGTCTGGAGACGGCAGTGGCCCTGGTGTTGATAATCGGATTTGCCTTTGGGGCCAGGGGGATATTCAACACCTGGCTGGATATGAACAACGGCTTTATCCGCCAGGCGCGGGATTATCAGGCCGAACGCGTGCATTCCGGCGGGGGGCCCCATTCGGAAAACAATGGAACGGGAGAGTTGCCTGTTACCGATATAAGCGGTTTGGACGATGCGGCCAGCAAGGCCCTGAGTAGCGCCGATCCGGTGGTGACGACGATAACCGTCCGTCCGGACATCGGCGCCTTTGACAAGGACAAATTGATTTATTTGTATAGCCGAAACAAGGCTGCGGATAGAGAAAAAGATCTACGCAATCAAATTATAGGCCATCTCAACTTGCAGATGGAAGACTTGGAGGCAAGCAAGCCTCAGTGTCATGGGACCATAGATAAGGGTTGCAATAAACAATATGAAGCAATAACAGCGGCAAAGGATGAATTAAGCAAACAGGCTTATCTTCAGCAGTTGGAGATTACTTACCTGGAACAGGAAAAACGGGTAAACACGGCAGTGTGGAAGGATTATGGCCCGCCCCCGCAGCTATCCGCTGATTTGTCGGATGAAGAGAGGCAGGCGCAGATAGATGCCCATATCGGGCAATATTTTTCCGCGCTGGGCGCAGAGCTGGCAGGGATGCCGGAGGCGATGCCGGCGACAGAGGTATCCGCTGTCCTGCCTGTGCGTTCGGATTACACAAAGGAAAGGACAGGATTGCAGGCAGACAAAAAGGCGCTGGAGGAGGATACCCATCATCAGGCGGGGATAGATCACCTGAATAAAAGGATAGGCCAGATTGATGAATATTTCAGCAGTTATGCCGACTGGGAGCAGAGGCGGGATAATCTATCGGCCTTGTCTCTGTCGGATTTGGGAACTCCGGCCGCGCGCAGCGGTTATATCGCTATGAAATGGGAGCTTATTGCCTGGGTAAGGCGTTGGCAGGCCGAACGTAAAGAGTGGCAGGCGGATGTCGAACCGAACGGAGATACAAAAAACGATTTACGGGCGGCGGCCGATCTTTTGCGCCGGGAGAGCGATTATATTCTGGAGGTGGTAAAGGAGCTGGGCCGGGATCATGATATTTTGAGTAACGGAGAGGAAGCCGGCGGTTCGGATAACCTGTCGTTGGGGCAGGAGATAGGGAACTTTTCCGTAATTTGCCAACAGATGGCAAAAGAGTGCGCGGAGGACAAAGATTGCAGCTCGCAAGATTTGGCTCTTGCCGGTTGTCCGACAGAGTAGCACATGATGTTGTTTTTGGATTTTGTGAAATGAATATTATCTTTCATCGAATTAGGCGGGGAGAAAAGGGGCAGATCGCCAGCGTGTTGGTGATCATCTTGGTCGTGTTTATTATCCTGGCCTTTATTACGGTAAACTTAGGCCAGATAAGCCTGAAACGTACCAACAGCTCCAATGCCAGCGATGCCGCAGCCTTAGCCGCAGGCAGTATTGCCGCGGCGTTGTTAAACGACATCTCCAGCTTCAATGAGCAGATGATGATCAACTTTGCCGGGTTCAGCGTAATGATGCTTTTGAATTTGGCCCAACTAATATATGATATCGGTATGTTGATAGCTGCGCTTTTGGATCCTACGGGCGTAGGCCTGCTTTTGGCGGTGGCAAATGTCGTAATGGACTCCTTGTCGGCCGTGCTTTTGACTAGCGGGGCGATAAATGTAGGCAAGACCCTGGAGGGTATGATTACCCAGACCAACGAACGTATCCCTGAAGATACCCGTGATACGGCCAAGCAATACGCATTTAATAACCTCAATATCGATGAACCGCGGATTACTTACCGGGAGTGGCAGGGGCAGGAGGGCAACACGGATAAGGGCTGGGACGATTATTTAAAGGAGACGCGCGTGACATTTTCCGAATTTATGCGCCGCGAGGATTACAAAAAGGGAGAATTTGCCAACAATAATCTTGCCCGTTATTCCTGGAAGGAAAAACGGGGATTGAGCGAGGAATACCAAACCAGCCAGAGCGCAGAGGTTGAAGTGGAGCCGCTTTCCAAATTAACACTGGATACGATAAAGTTCCGCGAGATTGCCACTTACAGCAAAGCCTGGGATGCCATAAATGCGGGGACAATGGCAATGTCCGGCCAGCCCGTGCTTCAGGTATTATTTTCCGTGGCGGTGCTCAATGCCCCGTTGATCGCGACATATATTGTATTAGCCCAAACTTTATTTTTGGTCCTGCTGGCTATAATTGCCGTTGTCTTGGCCGTGAGATTAATAGAATTGGCAATGCTTATAGGATCGGCAGGAATTTTTGCTTTGATTGGGATAGAGTTTCTGGGGCTAGACAAGGATAAGATAAAAAAAATAATACGCGGCTTAAGGGGTGCGGCAAAAACGATAAAAAGGGCGATGAATTCTCTCTGGCATCTGGATTGGCTAAAGTTGCCTTGTTTTATCCAGGCTGATGTGGATGGGGACGGCCAGGGAAACATGGATGCAGGCGGTTTGCTCTTTAGTGGGGGCACACCTTTAGATCTGCAGATTAACGTTGAGATCAGGAGAACTACATCTCCCGCGGAACGGGATTATGGGCTATGGAAGATGAAAAGCCCGCGGATAGTCAGCGCCTCTACGGTAAAGATAGAAGGAGGGCATATCTTCCCCGCGCGAACCGGTTGGGATGCGCGTATTGTAGGGGCAAGGTGATGAGACGCGAATTGTGAGATTTGAGGTATGAGTAGATGAAGAGGGAAAATTATGAAGAAGACAGGGGCGATGATCTGGCTGATAGGTTTGTTTTGGGTGGCAGCGGTAGCGGCGGATTCTCTTCCTTTGCCTCCGGGGGCTAATTTAGTTCGGGAAGAGACAATGAATGTCGATGGCGGGAGAAGGACGGTTTTCGTCTATGAGGCCGGTGGTCGGCCGGAAGATGTGTTTCGGTTTTATTCCCGGCAACTTCCCGATTTGGGATATCGGATGCTTATGGAGAATAAAAAGACCATAGCCTATTATCTCCGGGGAGAAGAATTTTTGATAATCGTGGCCAACGTAGCCGAGCCGGGTAAGACGAGTTTCGTGATTAGCCGGGGCGAAAAACCCCGCTCGGTATTTTCTGACGCAGGGTGCAAAGGCATATCCGGAGTTCCGGAGTATCCCCGGGCAGAATGCGTGCGTTCGACGGAGGTGGAAGGCAGGAATATGCGCAGCGTAAGTTATCAGGTCTCGGATGAACCTGCGGCGGTAAAGGATTTTTATCTGACGCGCATGCAGAGGTTGGGTTGGAAGGTGGAAAACGAGATGAATTTTGGAGATATTGGGGCATTGCATCCGATGAGCCCTTCCGGCCAGCCGGAAGGACAGGGGCCGCTGTCGGGATTAGGGGCGAGTTTCGATTTGAGCGGGGCCGGGGCACTGAGTTTCGTCAACCTTCGCGGGGATAAATGTACGATTATGGTTATGGTCTCGCCCCTGGGCAATGGCTCGATGATTGCCGTTTCTTATCAGGATAAAGATGCAGATAAAAACAGATACTAAGGGCGTCTCTTTGCTGGAATATGCCTTGTCTATTGTCCTGGTGGTCGGGGCGCTGATGGTAATGGCCGGGTTTATCCGCAGGAGCCTGCAGGCCAGGTGGCAGGATGCGGCAGATGTGTTTGGCGAGGGCCGGCAATATGAAAAGGGGGTTACCGCCGTTATTTCTCCAGCGCTTAAACAATGATTATATTTTTGAATACTCTGATTTTCGGCAGTGTGGGGTTGTTGGGTTATGCCTTGAGCCAAACCTTTATTTCGGAGGTAGCCGCCGTCCCGGCGTTTAAGGCCGGCATCCTGAATTCATCGTCGGGCCTTAGTGGCAAAGTAAATGATGCCTCTCGCCGCCTGGGGGCGATATTTATTACCGTGCCCAAGCCCAAGCTCCTGCGAATGTATCTGGCATCATTTGTCGTCTTGGGCGCTGCCGGGTTGATGCTGACGCGCAATGCCCTGGGGTTGGTTGTTGGCTGCGCAATTGCCGCGGTCTTGCCCAAGATAGCCATAGCCCAGTTGGAGGCAAAACACAAACGGGAGTTTACCGGGCAGCTGGTCGATGCTCTGATGATCTTGTCCAGTTCTCTTAAGGCCGGGCTGAGCCTGGTCCAGGCGATAGAAGAGCTGGTAAAAGAGATGTCCGGTTCGATATCCCGAGAGTTTTCCCTGGTCTTGCGCGAGAACCGGATGGGAATCTCCCTGGAGCAGGCCCTAAACCATCTTCGGCAAAGGGTAGGGGCGGAAGAGCTGGATTTGGTGGTTACGGCAATAATGGTCGCCCGGGAAACCGGAGGGGACTTAACCCAGACGTTTTCTCGTCTGACAACCACTATCCGCGAGAAGGATAAGCTTGTCGGCCGAGTAAAGTCTTTGTGCACCCAGGCAAAATTGCAGGGGGCGATTATGGGATTTTTGCCCATTGGTTTCAGTATAGCGGTTTATAGCCTCAACCCGGGGTATTTCAATATTATGATCCGCGAGCCCGTGGGCCAGGGGCTGCTCGCTTACGCTGTTGCTTCCGAGGTCATCGGTATATATTTAATCCGTAAATTGAGCCGGGTCGATATTTAACAGGCGGCAAACCGCCCGTTGAACTATGCACTATTTAATCTTAATCTTGATTTTTTCCAGCGTGTTCTTACTGGTGAAGGATATTGCCGAAAGCCGGCAGGATACGTTGTCGTTGCATCTGTCTCAGGGTGGCGGGGGGGCCACAATCGAGAGAAAGGATAGCGGGCTGCGTCGAATTTTGGCCATCACCACTCCCGTTTCCAAAAAGATAATTCCTCATTTGAAGCTGGAGGGGGTAACGAAGAGTTTGGTCTCTGCGGGTTCGCCCTTAAGCCTGGCCGAGTTCATATCTTTTGAGATGCTCGCCGGGTTATTCGCTTTTGTCTGCGCGACGATAATCTTTCCCGGCAAACCTTTGTTTATCTGCCTGTCGACAGTCGCCGGGTTGTTATATCCCATCTTTTGGCTTAAGGCCAAGATTGCCGCCCGACACAGGGAAATCCGCCGCGACCTGCCCAATGTTATCGACCTGCTCAATCTCTGTGTCAATGCCGGGCTGGATTTTATGCTTGCCGTGCAGCGGGTAATCAAAGAGTCCAAGCCCGGGCCCCTGCGCGAGGAACTGGCTGAGCTCTGGCATGAGGTCCAGGTAGGGCGCAGCCGGCGCGAGGCGTTGAGGAATTTGGCTCAGCGGGTAAACCTACCGGAGATGACCTCGTTTGTGCGCACGCTTATCCAGACCGACAGGATGGGCGCGCCGATGGGCGAGGCGTTGCGCATTCAATCCGAAGAAATAAGGGTGCGCCGATTTCAATATGGCGAGGCCCAGGCCTTCAGGGCCCCGATAAAATTGTTATTCCCGCTGTTGTTTTTTATCCTGCCCGTGGTTTTGGTAATCATCGCCGGCCCGATAATCCTACAGTTTATGCACGGAGGGCTGAAGTTTTAAACCAATCCGAGAAACCACGATAAACATATGCGACGTTACATCGATAAGTTCCTGCGTTATTTAGAGATCGAACGTAATTATTCCCAGCATACCATTTCCGCCTATCGTTTGGACCTGCAGGGTTTTTTAAAGTTTCTGGGAAACAGACATTCATTCGAGGATACGGATTATTGGACCCTGCGGCGTTTTCTGGCCAAATTAAAACAGGAAAAAATTTCCCCCCGGAGTATCGCCCGCAAGGTTTCCTGCCTGCGTTCTTTTTTTCGTTTTTTGGTAAAGGACGGACTGCGTAAAGATAACCCCGCGTTACTTGTTTTGACCCCCAAGATAGATAAGCGCCTGCCTTCATTTTTGGGAGAAGCGGAAATAATCCGCCTGATCGAATCGCCGATAAATGATACTGTTTTAAGCCTAAGAAACAGGGCGATATTTGAAGTGCTTTATTCTACAGGCATACGTATAGGCGAGCTTGTTTCTTTGCGGAAAAACCAAATGGACTGTATATCCGGAATAATCAAAGTCGAAGGCAAAGGCAAAAAGGAACGACTGGTGCCGGTCGGAGAACGGGCGATAGAGACGGTAAGAAAATATTTATCCCGCAGGCCGTCCGATAGCGATTATTTATTTTTAAACAATCGCGGCCGACGAATTACTCCTCAAGGGGTAAGGGTTGCCTTGTCTCGATATATCCGGGCCATCTCCAAAGGAAGGCATATCTCACCTCATACATTTCGTCATTCTTTCGCTACGCATCTTCTGGACCGCGGGGCGGATCTTCGTTCCGTTCAGGAATTGTTGGGCCACAGCAATCTTTCCACAACCCAGATATACACCCATATGACTACGGATAAATTAAAGGCAGTATATAATAAAGCCCACGCCCGCGCCTGACTTCTCGTTGGAACCGCAGGCGCATTCATCCTTTTTTCACTACAGAATATCTTTTCCCTTGACAGCCGGGGGATTGTTTGATAAGATTAGGCTGATTGGTTGTTGGATTGCGGAATGAGCGACAAGAAAGAAAGGAGGCGAAAATGGGATGTGGATGCGGAGAGCCAAAACAGACGGCAAAGTATGTATGTAAGACCTGCGGCAAAGAAGAAATAAGGGAGGCGCAGCCAGGCGAAGAAGTAAGAAGCTGCTGCGGACAGGTTATGGAGAAGAAAGAAGAATAGAAGATTGGGATGAAGGGAAGAAAGGTAGAGGAGATACTGGAGGAGATTTGGACGCAAAGAGAGAAAGGCCACGCAGAGATAGACGGCCTATGCCTATCCCTTAAGGAGGGGGCGGGCAAAGAAGACATTCTTCAGGTCGAACGTCTGGGTTATATCCGGGTAAACGAGAACGAAGTTTCTTTTACGCCAAAAGGCGAGGCGCAGGCAATTAGAGTTATCCGTGGGCACAGGCTGGCGGAACGGTTGATGACCGATGTGTTGTCTATCTCTTCCGCGCGGATGGAGAGCAATGCCTGCAGTTTCGAGCATATAATCCATCACGAGCTGGCCGAGGCGATATGCACGCTCTTGGGGCATCCGCGGGAATGTCCCCACAGTCGGCCAATACCGCCGGGGGCCTGTTGCGCCAAGGCCCGCTCCGGGCTGCAGAGCGTGGTCCTGCCTTTGTCTCAGCTGTCTATCGGGGCGCAGGCCCGGGTCGCCTATATTACCTCTACGCATTATCCGCGCCTGGGGCGGTTGGCCTCTCTGGGGATTGTCCCCGGGGCCGAGGTCTTGTTGCGCCAGACGCGGCCTTCTTATATCATCCAAATCGGAGAGGTGCAGGTGGCTATGGATAAGGAGATCCTGCGTCACGTATATGCGCGCAAGGTGTAGCCTTCTGCCACACCCTAATGTTACAAAAGTGACAATGTCACTTTTGTAACATTAGGGTGTGGCAGCTTATAGTAAAAATAGGGGGGAGAGATGGAACAGGGATATTGCGTAAAATGCAAGGCGAAAAAAACGATACAGAACGAAGAGCAGGTTACGATGAAGAACGGCCGTTTGGCCGTACGGGGGAAATGCCCGGATTGCGGCACGGGGATGTATAAGATACTGGGAAAAAGCAAGTAAATGTGCCCAATAATGCTTTCCAGGGATAATCCTTCGATTATTTATAATTTTAAGGACTCACTTAGGATAAATAAAACCGACGTGTGTGTTAAATTACATTTTTGGTTGTATTTAGATGTTTATCGATGATATAGAGAGCCGTTTGACCGAGCTGGTAAGAGACAAGATTGCAGAGGCCTTGGGCGATAAAGCCGTGGCAGGGTTGGGAGAGATATGCGCAGATTTTCCCGACAATCCTGACCACGGCGATTTTTCTTTCAATGTTGCCCTGCGCCTGGGGCGGATAGCCAAAAGGACGCCGCGGGCCGTTGCCGAAGAATTAAAAAAGATTATCGCGCCGCGCATTGCCGCGGAACCATTCGGCGAGATAATAGAGAAATTAGAGGTTGCCGGCCCGGGATTTTTGAATTTTTTTATCCGGGGAAAATATTACTTTTTACGGATAAAAGAGATATTGTCCCGCGGCGATAGGTTTGGAGCAAGAGATGTCGGCCGCGGCGAGAAGGCGCAGATAGAGTTCGTCAGCGCCAACCCTACCGGGCCGTTGAGCATCGCCCACGCCCGCCAGGCCGCGGTAGGCGATAGTTTGGCGCGGATAATGCGCTTTTGCGGTTTCGATGTAACCCGCGAATATTATCTTAACGATAAGGGCCGCCAGATTGATATCCTGGGCAGATCCATAGAGGCGCGCCTTAAACAGTTGCAGGGGGAAGATGCAAACTTTCCCGATGAATACTATCAGGGCGACTATATCAGGGATATAGCGGCAAAGATTCGAGACAGCGGCCCGGAAGGAAAGCGCGATTTTTCCCGCTACGGCATAGAGTATATCCTGGAAGGGATAAAAAGAGATTTGGCCGATTTTGGCGTATGCTTCGACAACTTTTTTTCCCAGGAAAAGTTGGAGGCCGGGGGGGCGGTGGAAGAGGCTATAGCCGCCTTGCGCGCCCAGGGCCTTGTAGCGGACAAAGACGGCGCGTTGTGGTTCAAATCCAGCTTGTTCGGCGACGACAAAGACAGGGTTGTGGTCAAGGGCGACAAGTCTTATACCTACCTTGCCCCGGACATCGCCTACCATCGAGACAAGTTTCGACGTGGATTTCGCCGGGTTATCGATATCTGGGGCCCGGACCATCACGGTTATATCCCCCGTATCAAGGCCGCGGTAGCGGCGCTGGGCCGGGATAAGGACGCCCTGCGTGTTATCATCGTGCAGTTGGTGAAGTTGTTGCGCGGGGGCAAGGCCGTGCCGATGTCTACGCGCCGCGGTTCTTATGTGACCCTGCGCCAGTTAATCGATGAGGTGGGGAAAGACGCCACGCGCTTTTTCCTCGTTGCCCGCCGCACCCCAAGCCAGCTGGACTTCGATTTGGAATTAGCCAAAAAACAGTCGGCAGAAAACCCGGTATATTATATTCAATACGGCTTTGCCCGCGTTCGCAGCATTATGCGCAAACGGGATGATACGGGTATCCGTGGCGATTGGTCCGATGACCTGGCAGGAGAATTAAACCGGCGGGAAGAGTTGGCGTTGATACGCAAATTAAGCGAATTCCCCCGCGTGTTGGGGCTTTGTCTCGTGTCTTTGGACCCTTATCCTCTCAGCGCCTATCTTCAGGGCTTGGCCGGTCGCTGGCATAAGTTTTACGATACCCATAAGGTGTTGGACGAGAAAAATCAAAGATTGAGCCGGGCCCGCCTGGGCCTGGCAGAGGCCTGCGGTGTCGTCCTCAAAAACGGGCTTACTCTCTTGGGACTCTCTGCCCCGGAGAAGATGTAATGTTTAGTTCGGAGTTGGGAGTTGGGAGTTTAGAGGGGAAATCTTTGATTTCCGAAATTAAGATATGCAGAAGATATGGAATATAACCAAGCCGGATTTGGAGAGGCGGGCAGGGTTGAGCCGCGCCCTGGGTGTCTCGCAGGTGTTTGCCCAGCTGCTTATCAACCGGGGATTGGCGACTAAGGCCGCGGCCGAGGGCTTTCTGGACAAAGGCGTGTCTTGCCTGCACGACCCTTATCTCTTTTCCGGGATGGATAAGGCGGTGGCCAGGATAAGGCAGGCCGTGTCCCGCCGGGAAAGGGTCTTGGTCTTCGGCGATTACGATGTCGACGGCGTAACATCGGCGGCGCTGATGAAGTCGACATTGGAAAAGTTGGGCCTTGAGGTCTTGCGCTATCTTCCCCAGCGCGTTCAGCAGGGATACGGGATTAATGAGCCGGGCATAGCCTATGCCCGGGAAAAGGGCGCACGCCTGTTTATCAGTGTAGATTGCGGCATTACCAATTTCAGCGAGATAGATGCGCTCA
>JBHHYQ010000002.1:0-22536 GCA_046757595.1 Candidatus Omnitrophota bacterium | reverse complement strand
AACCTCGGACGGGGGCCGATTCGGGAATGATATAGCGGGGTGATGGGGATGACATCGGTTGGGGTGGATAGATGAGTAAAGGAGGGCGTTATGGATAAGAAAGAATTGTTGAAGGTAGTTGCCTTGGGCGCCTTTATCGTAATTGTGGCTGCGGGCGAAATAAGATATTTATATCTTTCTACACATTTGTTAACTCCGGAAAGCGAACAAGACGTCCAACAAGAGTCCTATTCGGATACTGCGGATATGCTGCCTGCGGATGGAAATCGATACAAAGACAATGGCCATCGACCTGTAGCCGTGGTTAAGACGATTAAAGCGGATGCCTCTGATAATGGCGAGCAGGTCCTGGCAAGATTTATATCTCCCACACAATGTGTGGTGTCGCGCAAGATATTGAAACAACGGGTGAAGAATATTAATTTCGCGCTTAACGAAGTCAGGGTCTTGCCGATTATAACCCAGGGGAAAATGCGCGGATTTAAGATCGACGGCCTAAAGGAAAAAAGCGTTGTCCGGCAATTAGGCCTGAGGCCTGGCGATACTATCAGGGCCGTAAATGGCCAGAGGTTAAATAACATAAACATCCCTTTCAGGATTTATTCCCGCCTTAAAAACGCCCCGCTTATTCAGGTAGAATTAGAACGACAGGGACAACGGATTAATATGACCTATACCATAAAATAGCCGTTGTCGATTCTTCGCGATAATTGTTTTCGCGCCCCCTGAAAAATTCGAGATAGACACAATATGCGGTGCCCGAATAAAATTTTAACCGCAAAATATTGCGATTTTATTAACCCTTGACTTGCTAATGCGCAATTTAGAAGCCAGGATTTTGCCCGTAGCGTAGGCAAGGCGCGCGACCCATCCACTGGATGGGGCGCCCCGCGGCGGGTACCCGGATGAAAATGACGGGTCGGCCCGACGGTGGCGCTTCGAGGCGGAGCAACGGGCGCCTACGGGCAAAAACGGCTTATAAACGCGCATTAGCAAGTCAAGGGTTAATAAGAAAAATGTTGCAATATTTTATAGTTTGTTTATAATACAAGAATAGAAAGATATTCGTATCGCCGTTGGTAAATCCGCAATTTACAAGGGTATAATTTGCATGTAGTTGCAGGATCGTTAAACAATGTATTGCGGTATAATAATTTTTGACTAAAGAGAATGAGCTTGTATATTCTTGTCGGGTAATGGTAATGCATTATGAAATCGATAATCGCTGCCGGGGGTTCATACGGGCATTTTTATCCTGCCCTGAGCCTGGCCCGGGCCCTTAAGGATTGGGGCGCGGATGTCACCTTGGTTACGGACAGGCGCGTCTTTATCGACGAGGCGCGGGAAAAGGGGATAAGCGCGCGGTTCGTCGGCGGGGACTATGCCGCCTGTGGCCCGTTGCGCCGCCTCTGGTTGTTGCTGCGGGCAGTTGTCGGTTGTTTATCCGTCTTGGCCGGGGCCGGGGGGCGCGGGGAGGCGGTTTTGGGGTTCGGCGGTTATGTCTCTTTTTCCCTTGTCTTTGCCGCGGCGGTCCTGCGTCGGGCCTTGTTTTGGCGTCGGGAAAAGGCCAGGATATATATCCACGAGCAGAATGCGCTTTTGGGACGGGCAAACCGCGTTGCGGCCCTGTTTGCCGATAAGATATTCATAAGCTTCCCCGAGACCGCAGGGCGATACAAAAATATCGCCGGCAGGATGATATTAAGCGGAAACCCCGTTCGCCCCGAATTGAAGGTGATAGACAAGGGCTCGGCGCGTCGGCATCTGGGTTTGGCCGCGGATGTCTGGACCCTGTTGGTTGTCGGCGGGAGCCGGGGGGCGCGTCGCATAAACCGTGAGGTAGCGCGGGCTTTGGGCCTTTTGTCCCAAGACATCCGTTTGCAGGTAATCCACTTATGCGGCCGGGATAATTTGGACGAGATGCGCCGCGCCTATGGCGGGGTTTCTTTCAAAAACCGCCTGTTTGGTTTTTACCACCGGATGTCTTATCCGTTTAGCGCTGCGGACCTGGTTGTCTGTCGCGCCGGAGCCTCGACCATAAGCGAGATTGGTTATTTTGGCCTGGCGGCGATATTTATCCCCTATCCCTACGCCCGCGGCCACCAAAAAGAAAACGCAAAGGTTTTGACTAAACAGGCAAAATCGGTTATTATAGAGGAGAGAGACCTGCGCGCCGAGGCCCTGGCCGGGCATATCCGCGACTTTATCCGCCGGCCGCCGCTTGCCGCCAAGGCAGGACAACGGCCTAAGCACTTAGACGGCAATGCCGCGCAGAGAATAGCGGAGGAGGTATCAAGGCTAAAGACCGCAAGATAAAAGGTTACCGAGTCACAAGTAAAAAGGTCACCGAGTCACCAGGTCACCGGGTCACCAGTAAACGAGCGACGACGCAATACGAAAAAATTAAAAGACCGTCCGCAGGATTCGTCTCTGGCGGAAAGATCGAAGACCTTTTGTGTTTCGGGGATAAATAATGTTACAAAAGTTAAGGGTTATGGGTTTAATCGGGAAAATGTTATGAGTTTATTGCGACTGTTTATTGTTTTGGCTGTTTGTCTTTCTTGCTCTGCCGCTTCTGCCGGCGAAAAGTGGAAAGAGAAACGTAGCGAACACTTTATCGTTTATTACAAGGATGTGCCCAGGGATTTCATCAAAGAGGTTGTCGGCGAGGCCGAGCGATATTATGTTAAGATAACCCGCAATTTGGGGTTTACCCGTTATAAGTTCTGGCTTTGGGACAACCGGGCCAAGTTTTATATTTACAACGATAAAGAAGACTATGTCTCCTCTACGCATCAGCCGGCCTGGAGCGGGGGCGTGGTCCATTATCAAAATAAGATAATCAGGGCCTATCCCCAGAGCGCGGGGTTTTTCGACTCGCTTATGCCGCATGAGTTGGGGCATATAGTTTTTCGCGAGTTTATCGGAGACAGGGCGCGTGTCCCTCTTTGGCTGGAAGAAGGCGTAGCCTCTTATCAGGAGCGGGCCAAGCGGGTGGGGGCCGATGCCGCGGTAAAGGCGGCGTTGGCCGACGGCCGGTTTATGGCCCTGGATAAGTTGTCTGCCTTCGATGTGCGCAAGACCAAAGACAAGGAAGTGGCCCGGTTGTTCTACAGCGAGGCGATAAGCGCGGTGAGTTTTCTTATCGATAAGTTTGGCAAGGGGCGGTTTGTCTGGTTTTGCCGCGACTTAAGGGACGGCAAGACGTTTAAGGATGGCCTCTGGCGTTTTGGCTGTCGCGATCTAAAGTGTTTGAACAAGAAGTGGCTGAGGTACCTGGAGGGGAAATAGCCGCCAGGGAAGTTTTTCCAAAGATTCGCTTTGGAAAATCGCTTTGGAAAAACGGACTTATTAACCCTTGACTTGTGACTCGTGACCTATGACTTATAATGCCATACACTTTGTCGGTATCGGCGGGATTGGGATGAGCGCGCTGGCCGTGCTTTGCCGGGCGCGGGGGGCCGTGGTCTCCGGGTCGGACATAAAATCGTCGTTGTTGCTTAAGAGGCTGCGCGGGCAGGGGATTAGGGTCTGCCTGGGGCACGGGCCGGATAACCTGGGCCGCGCGGACCTGGTGGTCTATTCTTCCGCGGTTCGCCGGGACAATCCCGAGTTGTCGGCGGCGCGGGCCCGGGGGGTCCCGTTGATGCGGCGGGCGCAGTGCCTGGCGGGGTTGATGCGCGGCAGCCGGCCGATCATAGTCAGCGGTTGCCACGGCAAGACGACCACTGCTTCTTTGGCCGCCTGTATGCTGCGGCAGGCCGGGTGGGACCCTACGGCGGTTATCGGGGGCATAGTCAGGGATTGGGGCAGTAATGTTTGTATCGGCCGGGGGGATTATTTCGTCGCCGAGGGGGATGAGAGCGACGGGACATTTTTGGAATATCGCCCGGTTTATTCTTTGGTTACGAACATCGAAAGCGAGCATATGGATTATTACAAAAACTACCCGGCCCTGCTTTCTTGTTTCCAGCGGTTTATCCGCCGCACCCGGCCGCAGGGGTGTGTGTTTGCCGCGGGGGACGACCGGGACTTGAGACGTATCATCTCCCGTTATCCGCTACGTTATGTTACTTTTGGCTTGGGCGCCGATTGTATGTTGCGGGGCGTGGATGTGGAATACGGCGAATATAGCCTGAGTTTTGGTTGTCTCTACCAGGGGCGGCCCTGGGGGAGGCGGTTCGAGCTGGCCTTGCCCGGCGAGCACAACCTAAGGAATGCCCTGGCCGTTGTTGCCCTGGCCCGGGAGTTGGGTATAGGCGAAGATGTCGTCTATCGAAGCCTAAAGGGATATAAGGGCGCCGGGCGCCGCTTTGAGATAAAGTCGCGTTCGCGGGAGTATCTGGTCGTAGACGATTATGCCCATCACCCTACGGAGATAAGGGCGACCTTGTCTGTCCTGCGGGGGCTGCGGGAAAGAGAGAGATATAATCGGGTTATCGCCATCTTTCAGCCGCATCGTTATACGCGCACGCAATACCTTTGGGATGATCTGGCCGGGAGTTTTTCGGCCGCGGACCACCTGATTATTACGGATATCTATCCTGCCGGAGAGGCGGCCATCCACGGCGTCAGCTCGCGGCTCTTGTGCCGCAGGATAAGTTCTTTTGGTAAGGCCTGCGCCGAGTTTTTGCCGCGGCCGCAGATTATCGGCCGGGTCCTGAAGATGAGGCGCCCGGGTGATATCATCGTTACCTTGGGCGCCGGAGATGTGGGGGAGCTGAGCAATGAGTTGTCCGCGGGGATTAGAGATTGAGCGGGGCCGTCCCCTGGCGCCGGAGACGACATTTAAGATCGGCGGAAGGGCCAAGATGTGGTTTGAGCCGCGGGGGGTGGCGGAGCTCTCCGCGGGGCTTGAGTTTTGCCGCAGGAAAAAGATGCCCATATTCGTAATCGGGGCCGGGAGCAATGTCCTTGTTCCCGATAAAGGTGTCCAGGGGATGGTTATTGCCCTGCGGCGGGGAGGATTTGCCCGGATAAAGGGCGAGGGAGGCAGGGTTTATTGCGGGGCGGGGGTTAGGTTAGGGAGGTTGTTGAATTATTGCCTTAAACAGGGGCTGGGCGGGCTGGAGTTTTTGGCCGGGATACCCGGGACATTGGGCGGCGCCCTGATGACCAATGCCGGGGCCGGCGGACGCAATAAGGCCATAGGCAATGTGGTAAAGGCCGCGCATATAATCGATTATTGCGGCCGGGTCAGGGTTTTAAGCAGGGAGGATATGCGTTTTGGTTATCGTCGTTGCCGGCTTTACCGCGGCATAATCTTAGGCGCAGACCTGCGGTTACGGCGCAGGGATAGAGGCCATATCAGGCGGGATATCGACGGGTATCGACGTTACCGGCGCGGGACGCAAGACCTGTCTTGTCCTTCGGCCGGGTGCGTGTTCAAAAACCCCGCGAGCCAAGATGGCTCCGGGAACGGCGAGATCAGCGCCGGCAGGCTTATCGCCCTTTGCGGGTTAAAGGGCAAAAGCGCGGGGGATGCCATAATCTCTCCCATACATGCCAATTTCATCCTAAACAAAGGCCGCGCCCGGGCAAAGGATGTCTTGAGGCTGATGCAGATAGCCAAGGCGAGGGTAAAAAAAAGGTTCGCCGTAGATCTTAAAGAAGAACTGGTTATCTGGTCTTAGTGTTCGAATGTGGCCATTCTGTCATCGAGATAATTTCCAAAGTTTCGCTTTGGAAATTATCTCTTGATTTTTGCGCCGAGATATGTTATGCTTTTGATAAGAAAGTGGATAAAATACAAAAATTAAAAGAAGAGACGGAGGCATAAATGTCTAAAATAGGAATTATCGGCGGAAGCGGGTTGTATAACATTAAAGGATTGGAAAATGCGGAATTTAGAAATGTGGATACTCCATTCGGCGCGCCTTCGGATAAATATATTTTAGGCTCTTTGGAGGGAAAGGATGTGGTTTTTTTGTCACGGCATAGCCAAGGACACAAGATTCCCCCCGGAAAGATAAATTATCGGGCGAATATATACGGGATGAAAAAGCTGGGAGTAACGAGAATTATTTCCGTATCGGCCTGCGGCAGCCTCAAAGAAGAGATTGCCCCGATGCATTTTATTCTTCCTGACCAGTTTGTAGATCGCACTAATTCCGAACGAACAGTGACATTTTTCGACGACGGTATCGTTGCCCATATTGGTTTTGCCGAACCGGTATGCCCACGGCTTGCCGATGTTATTTACAATAGCGGGAAATCATTGAAGATAACGATGCATTGCGGAGGAACATATCTTAATATGGAAGGTCCGGCATTTTCTACGCGCGCCGAATCTCATCTTTATCGCAGTTGGGGAATGTCTGTTATCGGGATGACCAATATGCCCGAAGCCAAGCTTGCCCGCGAGGCCGAAATATGTTATACGACGTTGGCTGCGGTTACGGACTATGATTGTTGGCATCCTGATCATAACAGCGTGACCGTAGAGATGATTATTTCCAACTTAATGAAAAATGTAGATAACGCCCGTAAGATAATCCGCAAGGCAATATTGGATATTCCGGAATGTCCGGATTGTCGCTGCCGACAGGCATTGAGGCATTCTATCGTTACCAGGCCGGAGGCAATCACCCCGGAAGTCAAGCAAAGGCTGGATTTAATTATTGGAAAATATATCGAAAAATAAATATGACACGAGTGATGTTTCGTGTTTGACATTATATCATGTTTCTTTTTTCGTTGCGCTATCACATATAACGTCTAAATTGCGAGCGTAGCACAGTGGTAGTGCAGCGGCCTTCCAAGCCGCCTACGTGGGTTCGATCCCCATCGCTCGCTTATATATCTCATTCCATCAGCATATCATAATCATAAACCCCAGATCACAAATTTGATTTCATAACATATTATTCGATGGCTAAGGTTAATCCTAGGGTTGCGGTTACAAAGTGTTTAGATTACAGTATCGAAGAAACAACCCAACGGCTGCGGCAGGCCCTGGACAGATTGGGCGGGATGGCCTCGTTTGTCAACCGCGGGGACAAGGTGTTGTTGAAACCAAACCTGTTGATGGCCGTTGAACCGGAGAGGGCGATTACTACTCACCCGGAGCTTTTACGGGCGACTATCTTGTTGTTGCGGGAGGCGGGGGTAGAAAAGATATATATCGGAGATTGCCCCAGCAATTGGGGCAAGCCGGAAAGGATAAGAGAGGTCTATCAACGCACGGGGATAAACAAAGTTGCCCAGGAAGAAAACGTAGAATTGGTGGAGCTAAGGTCCGGTTCGTTGCGCAACGGGCTGCCCCTGGCCACATTTCTCGATTATGTAGACAAGGTTATCTCCCTGCCAAAGTTCAAGACGCACGAGCTTATGGTTATGACCGGGGCGGTAAAGAACCTGTTTGGCCTCATCCCCGGATTATACAAGACCGAGATGCATAAGAGGTATTTTCCCGCCGACAGATTTGCCGTCCGCCTGGTGGACATCTATCAGGCGGTTCGCCCCTGCCTTAATATCGTCGACGCTATAGAAGGGCTGGAGGGAGACGGCCCGGGGAGAAAGGGGGCGCCTCGGCACATCGGACTGATTATTGCCGGAGAGAACGCCGCGGCCGTAGATATGATCATTGCCCGGATAATGGGCCTGGGCCCGCAAGAGGTGCCTACGATTAAAGAGTGCATAAGGCGCGGGTTGCCGCCTTTGCGCCGGGAAGACATCGATGTCTTAGGCGAGGATGTAGGCGATGTCGCCTGCGCGGCGTTCAAACTACCCCAGCCGTCGATGATCTACAGGATCCCGCGTTCTTTGTTCGATATCCTGCATAGGGGGATAAGTTACTGGCCGCAGGTCAACCAGGGTATCTGCAACGGCTGCCGCAGGTGCCGCGAGATTTGCCCGGCTAAGGTAATCACCGTAGAGAAAAAGGCGCGAATAAACCTCAAAGGCTGCATCAAGTGTTTCTGCTGTTCCGAGGTCTGCCCCCGGGGGGCGATAGCGACGAAAAAGAGCCTGCTGGCGAGATTGTTGGGGTTGAGGGGATAGTGTGTAATTCGTATTGCGTCGTGCGTAATTCGTCGTGCGTATTGCGTAACAGAAATTTATTAACCCTTGACTTACTAATAAACCCCTTACTACACACCAGGGAGCAAGGCCTTCCTGAGCTCAAACAGAGAGAACAGAAGGGGTAATTCGGCCTTGCAAAAAACGGGGAACCCTCCGGAATTCCCTTCGGTCAGTTCCGGCTTCCCTTCGTTTTTTGCTGCGGCCTCATAAGCTACCCCTTCTGTTCTCAAACTCGCTCAAGAAGGCCTTCCTCCCTGGTAAATGTCTATTGGTTAATGGAAGATTAATAATTGTTGACAGAAAACAGAGGACAAATGATTGTTCCGAGATGCAGGAAATATAACGATGCGTAAATTTCAGTTCTGGATAGCCTGGCGGTATTTTTTGGGGCGGGGGAAAGAAAGGTTCGTCTCCACGATAAGCCTGATATCCGTCTCGGGGGTTGCTATTGGCGTTGCCGCCCTGATTATCGTCTTGGGGGTAATGAGCGGTTTCGACAATGAGCTACGTAACAAGATTGTCGGGGTATACCCCCATATCACCGTACGCAACAATTTCGGGATTATGTTTTATCGCCAGCTTCAGGAAAGATTGGCCCGCATCCCCGGCGTCGTCGCCAGCGCCCCGCATATCAATGCCCAGGCCTTCTTGCGCAGCGATGAACGGATAATCCCTCTTTATCTGCGCGGCATCCAGCCTGCGCAAGAGGCAAAAATCAGCAACATCGAAGACAATATTATTTTGGGAAGCCTAGACTCGTTAAACAAGGACAAAAACAATATAATAATCGGCAGGGAACTATCGGCAATGTTGGGGTTGGGCTTAGGCGGACAGTTGGAGCTTATCCCGCCCACATTGAAAGAGAGGCTAAGATTTAGGATAAGCGGGGTATTCGCCTCCGGGATGTATAATTACGACCTGAATATGGCCTTTATCTCTTACGAACGGGCCGAAGAGATAAACCGGGTATTCAATGCCGCCGGGGATATCGGCCTGAAGATAAAAAACCTGTTTTGGGCCAGGCGGATAAAGCAAGAGATATTATCCGATATCGACGCCACCTACGAGGTAGTCACCTGGGACGAGACGAACAAGAATTTCTTTGATGCCCTGAAGCTGGAAAAGATTACGATGTTTGTCATCCTCAGCCTGATTATCTTGGTCGCCAGTTTCGCCATTGCCGGCACATTGATAGTTATGGTGACGCAGAAGACAGGCGATATCGGGATACTTAAGTCTATCGGCGTCGGGCCGGGGGGGATTAGGAATATATTTATCCTACAGGGATTTTTTATCGGGATTGTCGGGACGGGTATCGGGGCGCTATTGGGGCTGATGGGTTGCCTTGCCCTGAAAAGATACCAGTTCATAAAATTGCCTTCGGATGTCTATGCCCTGGATCACCTGCCGGTGTATTTGTCCTGGCCGGACATAGCCTCGGTCGCGGCCGCGGCATTGCTGATTAGCGTCCTGGCTACGATATACCCGGCAAGCAAGGCCGCATCCCTAAAACCGATAGAGGCGTTGCGCTATGAATGATTGCCTGCGATGAAGATACGGATTATATCTCCGGCCAAGGTCAATCTTTTTCTTAAGGTAGGGGATAAACGTCCCGACGGCTATCACAATATCGTTACCTTGTTCGAACGTATCGGCCTCTGTGACTACATAGATTTGGAGGTTACCAAAGACGCGGGGATAAAACTCTCCTGCAACAACCCCTGTGTGCCGCAGGATAAGACAAACCTGGCCTTTAAGGCCGCGGCCGCGCTAAAAAGAGACTTTCCCTCAAGGGGCGGCGGGGTGCGCATCCATATAGACAAGCGCATTCCGCCCGGTTCGGGACTGGGGGGAGGGTCGAGCAATGCCGCGGTCGCGCTGTTGGGGCTTAACCGTCTTTGGCGGCTTAGGCTAAGCATAAAGCAGCTGACAAGATATGCCCGGGACATCGGGGCAGACACGGCGTTTTTCCTGCGCAACAAACCTTTTGCCCTGGGCCGGGGGCGAGGAGACGAGGTCTCGGTTTTGCGAATAAACAGGTCTTTCTGGCATATCCTGGTTATCCCCAAGATCAATATATCCACGCGGTATATTTACGGCAAGGTAAAGAGAAATTTATCGTTGACAAAGGGAGGATTCGATGCTAAAATATCAATTTATGCCTTAAGCAGGGGAGGAAAAACAAGATGGCAGGAGGCCGTGGCCAATGACCTGCAGGAGGTGGCCTTAAGGGAGTATCCCCGGCTGGGGCGGATTATCCGCCGGTTGCGGCAGCTGGGCTGTGCGGCCGTGGCGATGTCCGGCAGCGGGGGCGCGGTATTTGGCTTGGCGCAAGACAGGAGAGAAGGAGAGGAGATAATAAGACGGCTAAAAATAGGCAGGGATACGGAGGTGTTTTTGGTGAAGACATATCGCCAAGCTTGTATGCGGATATAAAGCCCGGCGATCATTCAACGAGAAAGGAGACATCTTATGGACATAACCGAGGTAAGGGTCTTTTTGAAAGACGACAGCGAGAAAAAGTTGAAGGCCTATGCCACGATTACATTCGATGATGTATTCGTGGTGCGCAATATCAAGGTAATCGAGGGGAACAACGGGTTGTTCGTGGCAATGCCCTCGAGAAAGGTCAAGCAACCCTGCCCTAAATGCAATTTCAGAAATGATCTGCACAGCCGCTTCTGCAACCACTGCGGGGGGCAACTCGCTGCCGAGGTGCAATCTGCGTTTTCCGAACAGGCGCGACAGGAGGAACATAAGGATGTCGCCCACCCCATCAACCAGAGGTTTCGCGAATACCTGCAAAAGAAGGTGTTGGAGGCCTACGACAAGGAAAGATCTGCCGGGACAAAGACCCCATCTTCTCCTACTAGCGGGAATATCGATAGTCTGGGACTACATAATGTCTGAGGCCGGAAATCGAAAGACAGAGGACGCAGAGGAACAAACTGACACCCCTGATACACTGACACTTTGACACTTTCTGTCTTCTGTTTTCTGTTATGGGATGTCGTCTAATGGTAGGACACAAGAATTTGGGTCTTGTTATCCTGGTTCGAGTCCAGGCGTCCCAGCCAAATAGAAAACAAGCAGGCTGGTCAAGACAGCGAGGCAGAAAGGAACTATTTCAGGGAAGTTCAGATCTTTAAGATAAATGTCTGGCTATCGCCAGACAGAACTTGCCTGGTTCGAGTCCAGGCGTCCCAGCCAACAAAGCAGAACTAAGAGCTCAGAGCTCAGAGATCAGATGAGATATGTTGCCAAGTAAAGTATGCCAAGGCGGAGAAATGTATATATAATATCCGGGCCAAATGGTTCGGGAAAGACTACATTTGCAAGGGAGTTTTTACCTAACTATGCGCGCTGTCCGAATTTCGTGAATGCCGATCTTATCGCCCGGGGATTGTCTCCGTTTTCGCCGCAGCTGGCAGCAATTATTAACCCTTGACTTGTTAATGAGGCAATTTAGAAGTCAGGATTTTGCCCGTAGGCAAGGCGCGCGACCCATCCACTGGATGGGTGCCCCGACGCAGCATACGGGCAAAAGACGGCTTATAAATGTCTCATTAACAAGTCAAGGGTTAATAAGGCCGGGAAGATTGTTTTGGGGCAGATAAAAGAACTTGCGAATAAAAACCTCGATTTTGGTTTCGAGACTACCCTTGCCGGCAAGATATACCTAAGATATTTTCGCTTTCTGAAAGCAAGAGGATACAACCTTCGTCTTTTCTTTCTGTGGATACCCGACCCCCTCCTGGCTATATCCCGTATCAAAGACAGGGTTGCCGAAGGCGGGCATGATATAGCAGATAAAGATATAAAGAGAAGGTTTGGGAGAAGCATTGGCAACTTTTTTAAAACATATCGCCTGTTGGTGGATTCGTGGTTGTTGTTCGACAATTCCCAAAGGATGCCTAAGTTGATTGCCAAGAAGGATAATCGGCATATCGATGTGCTGGACAGCGCTTTATTTCGCAAGATATTGTCCACCCTGGCGCTACCGGGGCTCAATTAAGTTATGAAAAAACGACTGACATTGCACGAGAAGGCCGAGATCGCAATGAGAAGGGCCGTAGAGAAGGTAGTGGCGCGGCACAAAAAAGAGGGCCGCCCCCTTGCCGTATGGGAAAATGGCAGGGTGAGAAAGGTTATGGTGGAGTAGGGCATACCACAAGAAGGAGATCTATCTTATGGCAAATGACCTGGATTTATTAGATATAAAAGAAGCAAGTAAGTGGGCGAGTAGTTATTTAAGGCGAAATATTACTCCTTCAAATGTATCTTATTTAATACAGTACGGAAGAGTTAAAAAATACGGGGATAATGGTAATACTTTGATTAATAAACGAGATTTAATAAAGTATTATAAGAGATTTAATGGTAAAAGAGAGGCTGAGTGGAGAGCGCAATTAGGCAATGATTTAAATTGGGCATTATCGTTTGATAATTACAAGGAAGCCGAGACGACAAAACATGTGCATAGACTTCACCCGTATAAAGGGAAATTTATTCCCCAGCTTGTTGAATATTTTCTCGATAGCCACACCGATGAATTCAAAAAAGAGGTCTGCTTTAAAAGGGGGGATATAATTTTAGACCCTTTTTGTGGTAGCGGAACAGCATTGGTTCAGGCCAACGAGTTAGGGATGCATGCCATAGGGATTGATATTTCGATGTTTAACTCTTTAATCAGCAATGTAAAAGTTAAAAAGCATAATGTGTATAAGTTGTATGATGAGATAAATAAAATTACAACGAAATTGAGGCAATTCCTTGCCGATTACCGTATTATAGAGTTTGAGAATAACCTGCTCGCAAAATTGCTCGAGTTTAATAACAAATATTTCCCTTCCCCGGATTATAAATATAAAGTCAAAAATGGAGCGATTGATGGTTTTAAATACGGGGCAGAGAAGGCAAGGCAATTTTTGCCTATATTTCGGGAGTTGGTTAAGCAGTATAATATACAAGTGAAAAACGGAGAAATAAATTCCTTTTTGGATAAATGGTATTTAAAAAATGTAAGAGACGAGATTGATTTTGTATTCGAGATTGTTAAAAAAATCAAAGATGAAGAAATAAAAGAGGTAGTTACTGTGGTTTTAAGTCGCACGATTCGTTCATGCCGCGCCACCACCCATGCAGATTTAGCCACTCTTAAAGAACCCGTCTTCCAAACATATTACTGCGCAAAACACGGGAAGATTTGTAAACCATTATTCTCCATTTTAGGTTGGTGGGAACGATATAGTATGGATACAATTAACAGGCTTAGACAATTCGAGAGGATAAAGACAGATACTTACCAGATTTGCTTAACCGGAGACGCAAGAACCATTGATATCTTTGAAGCTCTAAAGAAGAAAAAAAAAGATTTACATAAAATTGCGCAAACAGAAAAGATCAAAGGGATTTTTTCAAGCCCACCTTATGTAGGATTGATCAATTATCACGAACAGCATGCCTATGCTTATGATTTATTCGGATTTAAAAGACAGGATAACTTAGAAATAGGTCCATTGTCTAAAGGACAAAGCAAGGAAGCGAGAGAGTGTTATGTAAAGGCAATAGCCGATGTGCTCAATAATTGCAAAAAATTTTTAGCAAAGAATTATAATGTATTCTTGGTGGCAAATGATAAGTATGGCATATACCCTCTTATTGCCCAAAAAGCCAATATGGAAATTATTAAATACTACAAGAGGCCCGTACTAAATAGAACAGAGAAAGACAAGTCGGCTTATACCGAAACGATTTTTCATTTAAAGGCGAAAAAGTAGAGGAAAATTATATGGGGTTATCTAAAAGACAAAAAGAAGGAATCGAGCATATTCTTAAAACAGCATTACGCAATAAATTTAAAAACTATAACCCTGAGCCGGCGGCAATGCCATTTCATACCAGATTGTTGGGGAAAGATAGGTTAGCCTTGTTTTCTTTTATTCATTCGTTAAATACAAATTTCGGAACGAGTATTTTTGAGCCTGTGGCCTTGGCTCTTGCGAAGACTAAATTCAGAAAGGCAAAATCCCATGAGATTGCCGGTGATATCATAAGCGAAGGTTCCCAATTTGTAATTCAAAAAATAATGAATAATTTGACGACAGCGAGCTCAAAACCCGACAAGAAAAAAGAGATAGAAATGATTAGAGAAATGGCACAGAAGGGCAATATGCGTAAGGTTAAGCCTACAAAGGTAGATGTTTTACTTGAAGATAAGGCGGGAGAAATTTTCCTGTTCGATATAAAGACGGCAAAACCAAATAAAGGCGGATTTAAAGAGTTTAAACGAACATTGCTTGAATGGGTTGCTGTTACCCTGGCAGGAAATCCCGGGTTGAACGTCAATACAATCATAGCCATCCCTTATAATCCTTACGAGCCAAAACCATACAGTAGGTGGACTATGGCTGGGATGTTGGATTTAGAAAATGAACTTAAGGTAGCGGACGAGTTTTGGGATTTTCTCGGCGGGAAAGGAACATATCAAGATCTGTTGGATTGCTTCGAGAGAATTGGCATAGAGCTGGGTCCGGAGATTGATGAATATTTCGCGAAATTCAAGGATTAGGACGAGAGACAATCTTGCGGTGGTAATCTTGGCTGCGGGGCAGGGGAAAAGGATGCGTTCGGATATCCCCAAGGTCCTCCATAAGGTCTGCGGCAGGGAGATTATCGGTTATGTCCTTTGCCTGGCCCTGAGCCTGAGGCCGAAACAGGTCATTGTCGTTTTAGGGCGCGGGCGAGAACAGATAATGCCTTGGATAAGGCGCGGTTATCCGGACAAAAAGGTTACATTCGTTACACAACATCGCCTCTTGGGCACGGCCGACGCAATAGCCCGGGCCAGGCCCAGGATCAAAGGCAGGGTTTCCGATGTCCTGGTTCTTTACGGGGATCAACCCCTGTTGCGAAAAGCCACACTGCGGCAATTGCTCCGGCTTCACTATCGCCAGTCTGCGGCCTGCACCCTGTTTAGCGCGCAAATGCCCTCTCCCCAAGGCTATGGCAGGATTATCCGCGACGAACAAAAAGGGGTATCGTGTATTCGGGAAGATAAAGATTTGAACGGAAAAGAAAAGGGGATAAACGAGGTAAACGCCGGCAGCTGTATATTCCGACGCAAAGACTTATTCGCTGTCCTCGATAAAATAAGGCCCAACAATAAAAAAGGGGAATACTATTTAACCGATGCCATATCGTTGCTAAGGCTGCAGGGGAAAAAGATAGCCTGCCAAAGGACGGATTGTTACGAAGAGGCATTGGGGGTCAATTCCCGCGCCGACCTGGCCGAGGCAGAGAATGTATTGCGTAAGAGGATTGTCCACGGCCTGATGCGACAGGGCGTAACCATATCCGGCCCGGAGACGACATTCATCGATTGGGATGTAAGGGTGGGCCGAGACAGCGTGATTATGCCCTTTGTCTATATCGGCCGCGGGGCGCGTATCGGCCGAAATTGCCGCATTGGGCCGTTTTGCCATATCCGGGGAGGAAGCGTCATCAAAGACAATGCCCAGATAGGCAGCTTTGCCGAGATAAACCGTTCTATAGTGGGGGAGAAGACGCGGATTAAGCATTTTTCTTATTTGGGCGATGCCCGGCTGGGAAAAGAGGTCAATATCGGGGCCGGGACGGTTACGGCCAACTTCGACGGCCGCAACAAGAACAAGACCTGCATAAAAGACAAGGCCTTTATCGGCTCGGATACGGTATTGGTGGCCCCGCTCAAGGTCGGCCGCGGCGCGGTTACCGGGGCCGGATGTGTGATAACTAAAAACAATGATGTGCCGGATAACGGCGTGGTCTGGGGGGTTCCGGCGCGGCAAAAGACAAAAAAGGGATAAAGGGACAAGATGGATAAACTAATGGTCGTTTGCGGAAACGCCAATGTCGATTTGGCGAAAGACATCTGTGGTTGCCTGAATATAAAATTAGGCGATGTCCTGGTAAGCCGGTTTAGCGAAGGGGAGATAAGGATAAAGATAAACGAAAATGTCCGCGGCAAGGATGTATTCGTTATCCAGCCTACCTGCCCGCCGGTCAACGATAATGCTATGGAGTTGCTTATACTATTAGATGCCCTGCGTCGGGCATCGGCGCACAGGATTACCGCGGTGATGCCTTATTACGGCTATGCCCGTCAGGACCGAAAGGACCAGCCGCGGGTGCCGATAACCGCAAAGTTGATAGCCAACCTTTTGGCCGTGGCCGGGGCCAACCGGGTTATTACCATGGACCTGCACGCTGGGCAAATTCAGGGGTTTTTCGATATACCCTTAGACCATCTTTATGCCGTAAATGTGTTTGTAGAACATATATTCAAGATGTCCCTTCCCGACGGATTAGTCGTCGTCTCGCCGGATGTGGGCGGGATAAAGATGGCCCGCGCCTATGCCAAGAGGCTGTCCGCGGGGCTGGCAATAGTAGACAAACGCCGCCTCTCCCCGGAAAAGGCGGAGGTAATGAATATATTGGGTAACGTAAAAAATAAAGACGTGCTTATCGTAGACGATATTATTGCCACCGGGGGCTCGCTGGTCGAGGCTGCCGCGGCTATCAGGCGCGCCGGGGCAAATGATATCTATGCCGCAATTAGCCACGGCATACTTTCCGGGACCGCCGTAGAGAAGATAGAGAGGTCCGTGATAAAAGAGCTGTGGATTACGGATACCATACCTTTCAGGAAAAACGGCGGCCACAGGATAATGGCGCTTTCCGTAGCCCCATTATTGGCCGAGGCGATAAAAAGAATACATCGGGAAGAATCGGTAAGTTCGTTATTCGATGAGATAGTGGCGCAGTAAAGAGAGCAAGGAAAGGTATCGGGATATCTTTCGTGACCGGAGTTCCGAAACACAACGTAAATACAATAACAGGGGTGTCAAATGAAAGAAATAATTCTTAATGCCAAAGAGAGGATAGAGTTGGGTTCGGCCGGGGCGAAAAAGATTCGGCGGGCCGGTTATGTCCCGGCTGTGGTTTACGGAGAAAAAAAAGAGCCTTATGCGGTTAAGGTGGAACAGGCAGAGTTGGTCAGGATGCTTCGCAGCCATAAAGGAGAAAATGTAATTATTCGCCTTAAGGTCGCGCGAGAAAAAGGCGAACCGACTTCGGAGACGGTAATGATCAGGGAGATGCAGCATGACCCGGTAAGCGAAAAGATAATCCATATCGACTTTAATCGTGTCTCCCTGACCCATACGGTATCAGTTAAGGTACCTGTGGAGTCGAAGGGAGATCCGGTGGGGGTTAAAGTAGACGGTGGAGCGCTGGAACACCTGCTTTGGGAGATAGATATAGAGTGCCTGCCTCAAAATATGCCTAAGTCTATAGATATCGATGTATCCGGACTTAAGATTGGCGATGCCGTTCATATAAAAGATATTAGTTTTGCGGCCGGGATCAAGGTTAAAAACGATCCGGATGCGGTAATCTTGTCCGTGGCCCCTCCGGCCAAGGAAGAGCCCAAACCAGAAGAGGCCATTGAAGAGGCCGATGGAACGTCTGAACCAGAGGTAATCAAAGAAAAGAAGAAAGAACCGACAGAAGAGCTGAAAGAAGGCAGGGGGGACAAAAAAGAGGCTGCTTAAGGCATGAAGCTAATCGTTGGTCTGGGTAACCCGGGGAAAGAATATGAGGATACCCGGCATAACTTAGGCTACCGGGTAGTGGAACGGTTGTCTCGGGATACAGGGATTTGTTTTCGCAAAGAGAAATATTATCATAGCTTCATTGCCCGGGGAGAGATTTGCGGGCAGGAAACGATATTGTCTCTGCCGCTTACCTTTATGAACCTTTGCGGCAATGCGGTAGAGGCGATACTGAAAGATAAAGATATCGCCAAAAAAGACACAATCGTTGTTTGCGATGATATAAACCTGGGTTTAGGGGGCATACGGATAAGGCCTTGTGGTTCGAGCGGCGGGCACAAAGGCCTGGCCTCGGTAATTGCCGCCTTAGGCGCGCAGGATTTCCCCCGCCTGAGGTTGGGGATAAGGCCGCAGGAATGGCCGTTGAGAAAAGGGCCATTGGATAAATATGTGTTATCGCCCTGGAGCAACTCTCAACGCAGGCAATTGAACCTGGCTATCGAAAAAGGTAAAGACTGCCTGCGGCAATGGCTGACAACGGATATAGACAAGGTAATGAGCAAATTCAACACAAAGGAGCAAAGACAATGAAGAGAAAATACGAAGCGATATTCATCCTCAAGGCAAACCAGAAAGAAAGCGAGATCAAGGCGATTGCCCAAGAGTTGAGCGATTCGATTGTTAAAAACAACGGCGCGGTTAGCCTAAGCGAAGTATGGATGGCCAAACGAAGATTTACTTTTCCTATTAAAAAACACAAAGATGGAACATATTATAAAATCTTGTTTACCGCTGATACTGCAGCAATAAAAGCGATCAAGCAGGCTTATCGTCTGAACGATAAGATTCTAAGATTAATGATTAGTAACTTAGATGATTAAGCGATGATTTCATTGTCGACATCGACATACCTGCCTAACTTCTGCTAGGAATTCGGATAATCCGTATAAATGATTGATATTTAATAGGTTGCCACAATTTGTCATTTATGCCCAACTTTACATAAGATACATTATGCAAAGTTAATAGATTGTAGATTGAAAGAATAACTTTAAATCTATTTTTAGGGTGTTTTTAGGAAGCAGAATTTGTGTCTTCTGTATTCTTGTTTTGCATTGCCCGCGATATTCTCAGCAAGAAATCCTGCTCATCGAATGGCTTGAGGATATAGTCGCTTATGCCTTCCATCTCGAATAAGTCTTTCATTTGATCGTAAGATGTAAGGACGACTATAGGGATGTTTGATGTAGATGGTTCGGATTTCAGCTTACGCAACATCGTGTATCCGTCCATCTGAGCCATCTTTATGTCCAGGATAATCAAATCCGGCGTCTCCAACTCAGCTTTTTTAAGCCCGTCGCAACCGTTTCCCGCGGTAATAAGTTTATAACCATTAACCTTAAGCCTCAGGGCAACTAATTTAAGAAGTTCCGGGTCATCATCGACAACAAGTATCTTTTTGTCCATTCTCTCCTCCTTTTTTATCAATCAACCTTTTTATCGTCGCCAATAATTCCTTGGCCTCGAATGGCTTGGTGATATAGGCGTCGGCCCCGCATTGCCGGCCTTTGTCTTTGTCCGATTCCTGAGCGCAGGCCGTGAGCATAATTATGGGAACCTTATTATAACGCGGATTGGCCTTGACCATTGCGCAGATTTGATACCCGTTTACCCGCGGCAGCATAACATCCAATATGGCCAAATCGGGAATTTCTTTACGTATTAATTGCAAGCCATCTAAGCCATTAGAGGCAATTAAGACCTCGTAATCATTGGCCTCCAGGCGGGCCTTTACCATCGTGGCAATCAATGGTTCGTCTTCTACCAACACTATTTTAGGTTTAGGCATTTTGTTTGCGAAATGAATGTGTTCTTATATTAAAAAACATTATGGATACTTTTATCTTACTTCATCCCAAGGGGCGCTCAATGTCTGATCCAAAACACGCGCCAGGCAATCTATCTTGTCTTTTACCTGGGCAAGCGTCGTCTTTTGTTTGTCGTTCAAGGTCCCCGATACCTCGTCCAAGACCAAAGAAATACCCTCCTTGGCTATGGTCAAGGGGGTGCGCAGATTATGGGATATCGCTCCAATAAGTTTATCTTTGAAGTGGACGAGGGCGCCTTTTTCCAATTCCGTCAACGATTGTTTCCTTATGCGGGACTTGAAATTGTCCGTGCCCAGGAATTCATCGATGAGTTTGTTGAATTTAAATGTGCTATCCAGCGCCGGCTTCAGGAATGTATCGAAGCATTTACGGCAATCTTTGCCCCCCAGGCCATCTAAGGCCTGACTTACGCCTTCGCGAATAATTACAAGTTGATTGCGTATCTCATGTCGCACGAAGCCCAAATAGTCTTCTATGGTCTCCTTGTTGTTCTGGTTTTTATCATCCATATTTTCCTTTTGTGTTTTCGGGACCATGTCCCGAAAACATCTCCTGATACCTCGTCACAATGCCAAGGTTTTTCTTATTTTTGTTAGATTGTTCCTACATGCCCGTAATAAAAAGTCTACGGTAAAGTCTTCACAGAACCTTATCGTTTCTTCCATCGGACGCCGGGCCAACAGATCCAGTGCATTATTGAATTCCCGTATTGCCCGGCGAAACTTCCTTTGATATAAATAGATGTTTCCCAGGTTAAAATAGGCCAAAACGACATTGGGGTCGATGTATATGACCTTGCGGAATAGGTCCTCGGCATTTTTGATGTCGGCAGTTTTATAAGCCAAAACCCCTAAAAGATAATAGGCCTCCAGATAAAGATTATCCGTTTCTATTATTTTCTTTAGGGTATCGACGGCCCGGCCATATTTTGCCTGGTTAGCCAAAATAGTTGCCCGGGCAAAATAGGCGCGAATATTATTGCTGTCTGCGGATATTATCTTATTAAATACATCCAACGCCTCGTTGTATCTTTTTTCTTTAAACAATCCTGCGCCCTGTTTGTATAATTTATCGATATCACCTGGATGGGGCGCAGATAATTTTCGACTACTGTCCGATGAAGCAAGTAATTCTTCCGAATCTGGCCTTTTCGGAAATACCACTTCTTCTTTTCCCGCGTCCGGGGTCGCAGAACACAGGATACCTTGTCGAATGGGCGCAATATCCTCGAGTTTTATTTCGGGGACCGCCACAAACGGTTTGATGTCTTTCTCTTCTTTTTCTTGGGAGTGAAGCAGGCGCTTATAAACAAAGGTGCGGGAAAAATCCATGGCCTTAAACTTGTCGCTGATCTGCCACAACGTTTCGGCATGCCCGAGAAAAAGGTAGCCGTCATCGTTTAGGCAATTATAGAAACCGTCGATTACCCGGCGCGTAGTGCCCAAATCGAAATATATGATTACATTGCGGCAAAAGATAATATCCAAATTCTGCATTCCTTCGCCAATGAAAGGGTCACGCGATAGATTACAATAATCGAAACGGACCATTTTCTTTACCTCATCTTTTAGGGTGAACGCGCCACTATTCGTGCCCGTAAAATATTTATGCAAATAATCCCCCGGCATATGGCCGATGTCTTTTTTCCCATAAACCGCCTGCCGGGCCAGGGACAAAATCTTGCGATTTATGTCCGTAGCCAATATGGAAATGTCCCAATCCTGGTAATAAGGTAGGGTTTCCATAAAGGCGATAGCGATAGAGTAGGGTTCATCTCCCCGGGAACATCCAGCAGACCATACCCGTATCGATCTATTCATCCTTTGCGTTTTTTTTGTTATGATTTCCGGAATAACCATATTCATCAGAGTGTCGAAATGTGGGCTATTGCGGAAAAAATATGTCTCCCCTATCGTAATTAGGGGCATAAGTTGTTCTAATTCCTGGCGTCCCTGGGGATGGAATTTAAGAAAATTGTAGTATTCCCGGTAAGACGTATACCCTCGTTGTTCTACCCGTTCCCAAAGGCCGATGCGCAATGATTGGCTACGGTCTTGGGTGAAGTAGAGCCCGGTTTGTTCCAGCAAAAATGGCTGAAACAATCTGAAGTCGTCTTCGTTCAAATGTGGGATATTTTTCATTCCCTGTTAAATTGATAAAAAAACATCTCTTTAAACCGCAAATGGACATTAATGAACGAGAATTATTGACAGAATAAGACGTTACAATAGGCCCTAACTTGATAAGAGCTGACGCACTTCCTGTTGGGTAAAGATATTTCCCAATTCCAGAAGTATGATTATTCTTTCTTTTATTCGTACGATACCCGATATTACTTTAGAGTCGATTTGCATAGATATGATTTCCGGCGTGGGCTTGATATCGCCTTTTTTTAAAGTTATGACATCTGTGGCGTTATCTACAATAAACCCGACAATAAACCTGCTTGCCGCGACCGAAAAATCTCCCTGCGGATTGACGCGGCAGACGATGATACGCCTTTTTTTATCCAGGACATCTTTAATTTTGTCATCTTTTAAATTAAAACGGCGTGCCAAATCCACGACGGCAACGATGTGTCCTCTTAAATTTATTACTCCCTGGATAAATTCGGGGATCTGTGGCAAAGGGAATATCTCCTGCGGCTTCAATACTTCATATACACAGGAAATATCCACGCCTAATTCCTGCCCGGATAGATTAAATACCAGTATTTGATTCATTCGCTGGTTAACGTCTCAATGATTTCCCGGGAGATTTGATTTAAGGGCAAGACAACATCTATTGCTCCTATATCGATAGCCACCTTAGGCATCCCGAATATCACCGATGTTTCTTCGTCTTGGGCAATGGTCTTGCCTTGATTTTCTTTGATTGCCTTCATCCCCAATGTCCCGTCTTTGCCCATCCCGGTAAGAATTACGCCAATCGCCCCTTCTTTATAGGTATCGGCCACAGAAAACAGCAATACGTTTCCGGACGGCCGATACCCGTCATAGGGGGGATCTCCGCAAAGAGATATTCTGCTCCCC
>JBHHYQ010000001.1:0-25643 GCA_046757595.1 Candidatus Omnitrophota bacterium | reverse complement strand
GGGATGTTTAGCCTCTTGTTCAAGACATTGTTTTATGTCTTTACCCCTCCCTTCAAGGGCGAAAGGATACTTCGTCAGGCCAAGAAGATAGGCGTAGACAGCCTGCTTATCGTCGCTATCGTGGCCGTATTCACGGGGATAATCCTTGCCCTGCAGACGGCCTACCAGATGCAGAAGCTGTCTTCGGAGATATATGTGGCCAACATCGTGGCCCTTTCTCTGGTGCGCGAACTCGGCCCGGTGCTTACGGCATTAATCGTCGCCGGCCGGTGCGGGGCGGGGATTACCGCCGAGGTGGGGACTATGGCCGTGACCGAACAGATAGACGCCCTCTATGCCTTAGCCAACAACCCGATAAAATACCTGGTCGTTCCCCGCTTTATCGGGTTGATTATCGCCCTCCCCCTCCTTACCCTCTACGCCGACCTTATCGGGATATTCGGAGGCTATTTTATCGGGGTTTATAAATTGGGCATTACCTCCAGTATGTATCTCGGCCTCACCTTCGACAGTCTGGTGCTTAAAGACCTGTTCAGCGGGTTGATCAAGGCATTTTTTTTCGGGATGATTATTTCTATTGTTGGTTGTTTCGAAGGGCTTAATGCCAAGGGCGGGGCTGAAGGGGTGGGTAAGGTCACAACATCTTCAGTCGTTATTTCGTTTTTGGCGATTATTGCCGCAGACTGTTTTTGGACATTTTTATTTTATGTCTTAGGACAATAAATAATATGTAATGGGGTGGGTTATTTTGCCTTGTTATTTTCTATCCGTCCTATCTTTCTGAACTTTTCGTAACGTAATTCCAATAGGTTATCGGGAGAGAGCTCTTTCAGGGCCTTTAGGTGGCGGATAATTGCCCGTTGGATGTTTTTTGCCGTCTCCCGGGGGTTGCGGTGCGCCCCGCCTAAGGGCTCGGGGATTATCTCGTCGATTATCTCTGCCTTGAGCAGGTCTTCGGCGTTAAGCCGCAGGGCCTCGGCAGCCTGTTCGGCCCGGGCGCTGTTTTTCCAGAGTATTGCCGCGCAGCCCTCGGGAGAGATGACCGAGTAATAGGCGTTTTCCAGGAGGCAGACCCTGTCTCCTACGCCGATACCCAATGCCCCGCCGCTGCCGCCTTCGCCGATGACGATAACGATTATCGGCGCATTTATCTTGGCCATCTCCCGTAGGTTGTAGGCAATGGCCTGGGCCTGGCCGCGTTCTTCCGCCCCTATCCCCGGGTAGGCGCCGGGGGTGTCGATGAACACGACGATAGGCAGGCCAAAGCGCGCGGCCAGGCGCATCAGGCGGATGCTCTTGCGGAAGCCCTCGGGGTGGGCGCAACCGAAGTTGCGCATAATGTTTTCTTTGATGTCCCGCCCCTTTTGCTGGCCGACGATCATTAGCTTGTGGCTGCCTATGGTTGCCGGGCCGCAGATTACGGCCTTGTCGTCTCCGAATAGCCTGTCTCCGCGCAGTTCCGTAAAGTCCGAGGCAATCATCTTTATGTAATCCAGGGTGTAGGGACGTTGGGGATGGCGGGCGATCTGCACCCTTTGCCAGGGGGTAAGTTTTTTATAGACCTCTTGGCGCAGGCGAGAGAGTTTTTCGTTTAGGGTCTTTATCTCCGCGGATAGGTCTACGTCTTTCTCCGCGGAGAATGCCTTCAGCTCGTCTATCTTTCGCTCCAGTTCCGTTATCGGTCGTTCGAAGTCCAAATTAGCCATTGTGTGTGGTGTTTGGTTTACGCATTGCGTTTCCTCGCCCCCGCGAGCAAAACGAGCAGCCGTCTTTCGTTTTAACGAGCGAAGCGAGCGCTCGCCCTTTGTGTCTGCATTAGCATTTTTTCCAACAGCAACAGGCCCCCGATGTCATCGATATCAAATCCCGGATTTAGCAGCTTATGGCTCAGTTTTGCTTCTTCGATTCTTTTTAGCGTCTGCCGCAACACCTTATTCGTACCCCAGGATATCTTTTGGAATATGGCGGGATAAAATCCCGACAGCCCCAAAAGATAATACCCTCCGTCTATGCAGGGGCCGAGAACACATTGGTGCCTGCGCAATAGCCGAAAGGCGCGGTTTATCGTTTCCGGCGATAACAACGGGCTGTCCGTCCCTATGGCCACTACCCGCTTTGCCCCTTGCCAAAACAGGGACTTAAAGCCGTCGGAAAGCCGTTGCCCCAATGTCTGGCCTTGTTGGGGGCGAAGTTTTGTCTCTTTCCCCAGCCAGTTTTGGAAATCCTGTTTTTTGCCCCGCGGCGCGTAATATACTATGCGCCGAAAATTTCCTGACTGCGTCGTCTGCAAAATCGCCTCGGCAAACAACCGGTAAAGATGCGCGGCATTCTCCCGGCCGATATCCGCGGCCAGCCGGGTCTTGACCCGGCCCGGCCGGGGGTATTTCATAAAGATAATCAACGTATCCTGGGGCATTAGCAGCACCCGACGTTGATTTCCCCTGTGGTAGCGTCGTTTTCGTTTTTACCGCCGCAGGGGAAGGGGCCGTAATGGACCTTACGGTCTCCCTCGACCCGAAAATGCCTTGCGTAGCGCGTCCTGGTAAGCATCTCTGCTGTGTTACCGCAGACAAGCATCGGCTTTCCCGCGATAAAGATATGATGCTCGTCGAGGATAAACCGGTGCGGTATCTTGGGTATCGTCCCCAAGTATACGGCCGCCTGGCCGTAGTCTTCACAGGCGTCTTCCAGTGTGTCCAGCTTGAAGGCGCGCACGGTCATAGAATAAAAGTCATATCCCCCCACTTTTTCTTCTATGCGTGGATCGTTTAGGGTGACCTTGCGGCGGTTGACTATCCGATAGTCCAGGCAGCCGCAGTCCCTGAGTATCCGTCGGAAATCTTGGGTATAAAGCGCCCCGGCCAGGCACTCTCCGTATAGTATGGGGTCATTTTTTAGTCGTTGCGGCAGCCGTTGCCCGGAGAAGATATCGGAAAAATACAACTCCCCGCCCGGCTTGAGCGCGCGCAGGATCTCACGGAATACCGCCTGTTTATCGACGGAGAGATTTATTACGCAATTGGAGACGACTATGTCCAGGGAGTTATCGGCAATGCCCAGGGTATTTAAGTTTTCTATATATCCGCGCCTGAACTCTATATTGGCCGATGAAAACCCGAAGCGGCGCATCTGGCGGTCTTTGTACTTTTGGGCGATGTTTATCTGTTCTTGTGTCATATCCACGCCGATTACCCGCCCCTGTTTTCCCGCGAGATAAGATAACAGGTAGGCATCGCGTCCCGCGCCGCAGCCTAAATCCAATATCGAGCAGCCCCGGACCAGGGGGGGGATGGGCGAGCCGCAGCCGTAGAATTTATCTCGTATCTCCGGTTCTATGAGAGAGAGGATGGCTTTGTGCTCTTTGGGCATTGCCTCTGTGGGGCAGCAGGCCCCGGTCTTTAGGTCGCGCTTGTTCTTCAATGTCTTCCCGTAGTATTGCCGGGTTGCCGCCTGCTTTTGTTTGCCCTCTCCGTTGTCTATAGCCCCCTGGCAGGTCGAGCCGCATCCCGCGGCGCAGGAAAGGCAGTGTTGCGCGGTTGCTATCTTTTTGCCTGTCAGGTCCCGGGGGTTTAACCGCGTGATATCGAGATGCCTTCCTTGTTTGCCTTTTAAGGGGATCCCTGCGGCCTGGTTGAAGTCGCAGTCGTAGAGGCGCCCTTTGTAGTCCACACTCAATAAATTGCGGCACATAAGTTTGCCTAAGACATCGGGGTTGAAGTTGTCTTTCAGCAGGGTGATATAATCGTCGTATTCTCCCCGTTTTTTTAGGTAGCCTTTGAACCTATTTATCGGAGAGTTGGTTATCGTTATCAGTCGGTCGAAGCGGATACCTTGTTTTTCCGTCAAGGCCTCCCGGTATTCTTGTCTCAGGAGTTCTTCTTTCGGCGGAAGCATTGCCGAGGCGGGGTTATAGACCAGGTCCAGGCGCAGGCCGTTGCCCCGGGCATAGCCCAAGCCGTTAAGCCGGCGCAGGGCGGCGATGCTTTTTTGGAATACACCGCGGCCACGTTGTCCGTCCGTGTTCTCCTGGCTGTAGCAGGGCAGGGAGCAAATTAAGTGGACATTGCGGTCCCGAAACAGCCGTTCGAGGCGGCTTTTTCCGGGCTGAGATAGCGCGGTTAGGTTACAGCGGACGATAACCTCCCGGACATAGGGACGGGATGCCTTGATTAGGTGTTCGAAGTTGGGATTTAGTTCCGGGGCCCCTCCGGTGATGTCTAATGTGTCCAGCCGGTTTTTGGCCAGGAATTTCACTATTTTATCTACGACCGCCCGGGACATTATCTTTTTTCCTTGCGGCGAGGCGGCAATATGGCAATGGCGGCAGGCCTGGTTGCAGAGGTTGCCCATATTTACCTGCAGGGTGTCGAGCCTATCCCGCAGCAGCGGTCCAATCCCGTGTTTTTTCAAAACCGTAGCGAATGCGTCCATATCTTGTGAGTTAAGTTGACATCTGCGGTTGAACCGCAGATGTCAACTTAACTTTTGTTTTTCTCAGGGTTTTTTGCAGGAAATAGACCCCGGCGAATATCGCTATCGCCAGGACGATCATCCAGATGTTTTTGGGGTTGAACAAGATGCTTATCAGGCTGGCCCCGAAAAAGACGAAGGCAAACGAGCCGGGGATAATCCCGATTAGCGTTCCCAGAAAATAATCGCGGAATTTCACTTTGGTAAGCCCCAGGCTTAAGTTCTGGATGTCGTAGGCGACATTGGGGATTACCCGGATTAACAGCACGGCGAGGAAGCCGTTGCGTTCTATCTTTTTGTCCAGGGCCTCTATCTTGCCGCGGAGGTATTTTTCTGCTCTCTTGCGGAAAAGATAGCGGGCGGCAAAAAATTCTCCCCATGCCGAGATATTCGCCCCAATCTGCAGGTATAAAAATCCCACTAACGGCCCCCAGATAATCCCGGCCGCGGCCGAGAGTATTCCCGCGGGGAAGAGGATTAGGGGGCGGAGGACATATATGGCTATGTAGGCCAAAGGCCCCCAGGCCCCTAAAGACTCAACCCATTGTTTGAATCCCTGGGGGGATATATGAGAGAAGTCTATCTTAGGCAGGCGTATTACGACGATAATCAGGCCAACGAGAAAGACAACGGTTAATAATTTTATCCGGGATTTGTTCTTCATATTTCTGTCTCAGGATTGGTTTCGGGGCGCAGTCCCGAAACACGCCCTTCGGTCTTCGGTCTTGAAATGGTCTTTACCCTAATGTTCCCCCACCCCCAATATTGCGATAGACTCGTTGTGGAAATGAGACTGCCCGCGATAATTCAGCGATGTCAAAGGCGCTTGTTCTCCGTAGGTATAGAAGCCGATAAAAGGCGTATTGCGCCCGAGGATGTTTTTTATCGTAGCGATCTCTTTATTTGCCTGTCGTCCCAGTAGGCGATTGCGGGAGAAGGATTCGAAAACCAGGGCAAATTGTATTGGTTTGTCTTTCGTCGACCGTATCTCTTCCGCGGCCTGGGCCGCTGCTTCCAGGGCCGATTTTTTGGTGCCCATCATCAGGTTCAACCTGCTTCCTCCCGGGACATCCCCCTGGCAAACCAGGCTGCCGTCTTTTTCTGCCGAGATGGCATTACGTAGGAGATATTCCTTTTCTCCTTCTAAATACATCCCCAGGGGATAACGGATAGATAACGAGATTAACCTGTTTGCGCGAATCTCGAGATTGTCTTTGCCGAAATAATCTTCGTAGATGGTTATCGCCGGGCGATTATCGATGGTGCGGATGATGTTTCCCGATGAGGCCGTGACCTTCCGCGCCTTGCCCAACGGTTTCCAGCCGTGCCTTGTAGCGATTTTTATTATTGCTTCTTCGCTCACTAAGACGCCTACGGCGCTGTTGCTTAAGCCTTCATAGTCAAAAAATTGGTAGGTCTTGTTGAACCGTAGGTCATCGGCGGATGACCCTCCGACAATGGGAAAACTCCGCCCCAGGCTTTCTTCTATTCCGTCGACGAGTTTCGAGCCGTTGTCGATTAGGCCATCGATGAATGTTATGAATGCCTCTTTGGGGCGATGCCCTAATTTTTTAAGCGCCTGTCGCCCTAAATTTTGGCCGGCGGAGCGCAGGTCTTTTTTGTCTAGGCCCGTTTCTTTGACAGTAATGAATTTTATCTTTTCCGAATGGATGGCCATTACGGCTACCCCCCGAATATCCATTCCCGCTGGGCTGATAATCCCCGCCCCGCTGGCTCCGACTACCGGGGTATCGCCCATAGTCTCTTTAATCCCCTGGAGTAATTTATCGGGGTTGAAATATATGGCGCTAAAGACAAATGCGACGGATGCCTTGTTGGCGGTCAGGCTTTGATAGGCAGTATAGGCCGCTTCTTTCCCAGCAAGATAGGCGTCTTTGTTTTGGCTTAAACCTATGGTTACGGATAAAGACATTGGAGTTTATGGTTTTGTTTTTGCCCATCGGAAGGCATGGATTTTATCGAATTTACTTAATTATAACTCAATAATTTGCTAAGTCAAGAAAATATTCTAATTCAGGCCATAAATTAGCGATCGACGAAGAAAGCCAATATTTTGGGGATAAGAGAGTTGCAAAAGTTGTCGGAAATGGTCCGATAAATTAGGGGGGTAACGATCTATCTTCCCATTTCCAATGGTTCGATAAATTATCCTTGACATCTTTTTGATAATGGGATATAGTAACAATATTGAATGTGGAAAAGATTATTGGGTTTTTTGTCGTTGGGACAATAGACAATACGAGCGGCGTAAGGAGGGATAGTGTATTCTGCTCAAAGGTTGAAGACGGAAATGGAGTTGAACGCAGAGTTGGCTGATTTATTGGATGTCCTTAAGGGGATTGCCGCTTCGCAGTTTCGCATCTTGGCTGGCCGTAAGGATCGTTTCTCCGGGTGGAGCGAGGCGTTTCGGGGGTTTTTTCGTTTTGTTGATTTTCGCCGGCTTAAGCATCCTTTTATCGATGGGGGTTCCGGTAAACTGGCGATAGTTCTGGTTACCTCCGACGAAGGATTTATGGGGGGGTTGAATGCTCGTGTAATTCGGACGGCGCTTACTTATCCCGGAGCAGAAAATTCACAGTTATTGATTATCGGTCGAAAAGGCGCCGATTATCTTCGGGGGATAGGCCGCAGTTTTCGGGAGTTTTCTGGGCCCGGGCAAAATCAAAATTATGATGCCGCGTTACAACTGAGAGATTATATTATTAAACAGGGATTGACCGGGCAGATCTCCCGGTTGATTATTATTTATCCTCGGCCGTTATCGTTTACTGCGCAACGGGTTGAAATTATCGATATCCTTCCTTGTCGGTATCTTTTCGATGAGGATAGTTCGCTTGCGCCGCAGGGCAAAAGTTCGTTATTCGCCAAAGAGGCGGGGGTGATTGTCGAGTCTTCTCTTAGTTCGATGGTCGAGTATCTGGCCGGTCTTTGGATTAGACAGGTTTTGCTACAGGTATTTGAGGATAGCAAATTAGCCGAGTTTTCCGCGCGCACCGTGCATTTGGAGCAAAGCCATCAAAATCTACAGCAGCGTGGAAAGAGATTGAGGTTGCAGTATTTTCGTAGTCATCATGAATTGATAGATAAGGGAATGCGCGAGAGTTTTTCCGCGCAGATTATACGTAACAGAAGATGAAAACAGCTGGCAGGGTAGTATCCGTTCAGGGCCCGGTAGTCGATGTTAAATTCGATGCCCGGAAAGATGTTCCCAATCTTTATGAAGTGGTAGAGGTATATACCTTCGATCGCCGTAGATTGGTTTTGGAGGTTATCGAACATCTTAAGGATGAGATTGCCCGTTGTATTGCTTTGGGGTCTACGTTGAATTTGCAGTACAATGCTTCGGCCCGGCCCCTGGGCAGAGGGGTTGTGGTACCTATTGGTAAGGAGATGTTCGGGCGTATCGTTAATGTTATCGGCGAGCCGATAGACGAAAATGGCGATATCGGCGCGTCCGAAACCACCCCGATAAGAAAGGCGGCTTCGTCTGTCCGCCTTAATCCCCGGAGTTTATCCGGCGAGGAATGCCAAGTGTTGGAAACAGGGATTAAGTTGGTGGATTTGTTGTTTCCGTTGGTAAAGGGTGGAAAGACCGGTATACTGGGAGGGGCGGCATTAGGCAAGAGTATTTTGATACTTGAGCTTATACATAATATCGTTCGGCGCCATAAAGGGGTTTGTGTGTTTACCGGTGCCGGAGAGCGCATTCGCGAGGGTAACGAGTTGTATTTTGAATTTAAAAAACAGAATATGTTGGATAAGATTATGATGGTCTTTGGCCAGATGAATGAGCCTCCCGGGGCGAGGTTTGAGGTGGCGATGACCGGAGTGACCCTGGCCGAATATCTTCAAAGATTGAATAAAGATGTTTTGTTTTTTATGGATAATGTCTATCGCTTTGTTCAGGCCGGGGCGGAGATATCTACTTTGTTGGGGCGGGTTCCTTCTGAGACTGGCTATCAGTCGACGTTGGCGTCCGAAGTAAGCGAGTTTCAGGAGCGGGTGCGCGCCAGGGAGGGTGGGTCGGTTACGGCAATCGAGGCGGTATATGTCCCGGCAGACGACTTGACCGACCCCGCGGTCGTGGCGATATTCAGTTACCTGGATTCCTTGTTGGTCTTATCCCGCGAGAGAATACAGCTGGGGCTTTATCCGGCAATAGACCCTATCGCCTCTTCCTGCAGTAATTTGGATGCCTCGGTCGTGGGGCAAAAGCATTTCGATATTGCCCAGCAGGCGCTGAAGATGTTTGCCAAATATGAACAACTGCAGAGGATAGTTACGGTTATCGGCATAGAGGAATTGTCTCCCGCAGACAAGACCTTATACGAACGGGCAAAGAAGTTGCAAAACTTTCTTACCCAGCCCTTTTTTGTCGCTGAGGTTTACACTGGCAAAAAAGGGGAGTACGTTTCTGTTGAAGACACGTTGGATGGATGCAACAGGATAATGTCCGGCAGAATGGACAAGGTCTCCGAGGAGGAGTTGTACTTGATCGGGAAAATATAAACTCAACAAACTCAAATGGCTTTACGATTAGGAGAAATATTGGTAGAGAAGGGCATAATAACCGCAGAACAGCTGGACAGTGCGGTTAAAGAGCAGGCCAAGACCAAAGAGGTCCTGGGCCAGATATTGGTGAATATGGGGCTTGTTTCCGAGCGCCAGCTTCTCGAGGTCCTCTCTCAGCAGCAGGGTATTCCTTTCGTGGATCTGCGCGAGGCAAAGATAGACCCGAATGCGATAAAGAATGTTCCGGCAAAACTTGCCCGGCATTATAAGGTTATGCCTCTTGAGCTGAGCAGCAATGTCCTGACCGTGGCTATCTCCGATCCCTTTGATATGTGGCCGCTGGATGACTTAGAGACCAATTTAGGCTATCGCGTGGAAAAGGTCCTGGCTACATCCGCAGATATCTCCGCGGCAATACGCGAGCATTATGGCGTGGGCGCGGATACCATAGAAAAGATATTGGGGGAAGACAAGGGGATAAAAGCCGAGGCCCAGCCCAAAGAAAAGGTCGAGGACCTGGAGAAGATGGCCGGGGATGCCTCGGTAGTGAACCTGGTCAACCAGATCTTGCAGCAGGGTATCGACGACCGGGCCACGGACATTCATTTCGAACGCTTTCGCGATGAGCTTATCCTACGTTACCGCGTAGACGGCATACTTTACGATACCCAGGTCTCGGACAATATTAAATATTTATATTCGGCGATCATATCGCGGATAAAGATAATGTCCGGTCTGGACATTATCGAACGGCGTCTGCCTCAGGACGGACGGGCGAAGGTTCGCATCACCGGAAAAGAATATGACCTGCGTATATCCGTATTGCCTACCCTTTATGGCGAGAACGTAGTTATCCGAATTTTGCCTACGACGATGCTTTTTGATGGACGGGACTTGGGAATGTCCGCAAAAGACGATAAGGCGTTGCAGAAATTAATTGCCAAACCTTACGGAATTATTTTTGTGACCGGCCCTACGGGTTCGGGGAAGAGTACGACTTTATACAGTTGCCTGTCGCGGCTCAATACTCGGGAAAGAAAGATTGTTACTATTGAAGATCCCGTAGAATATGAACTACGGGGGATATCTCAGATACAGGTTAATCCTAAAATAAATCTGACATTTGCCCGGACGCTGAGAAGTATCTTGCGTCATGACCCGGATGTAATTATGGTTGGCGAGGTCCGCGATACGGAGACTGCCCAGATTACTATTCAGACCGCGCTTACCGGGCATTTGGTTTTTTCCACTCTGCATACTAACGATAGCTCCGGGGGGATAAGCCGGTTGGTGGATATGGGCATCGATCCATTTTTGATCACCTCTTCCGTAGAGGCATTCATTGCCCAAAGGTTGGTTCGGGTGATATGTGATAAGTGCGGGGAAAAGATTATCGATGATTCGTTTGCCGGCGGCTATTATAAGGGCAAGGGGTGTAAGGCTTGCAATAATAGCGGCTACAGCGGCCGGACCGGGATATATGAAATTCTTGTAGTCAGCGAAGCAATAAGGAAGATGGTGTTACAGAAAAGGTCTGCCGATGAAATAAAAAAGAAGGCGATAGAAGAGGGGATGAATACATTAAGTGACGACGGCTGGGAGAAGGTTAGGTCCGGGGTCACTACCCCGGACGAGGTGCGCCGGGTGACACAAATTGATAATGCTTAATTTTTATCGATCGCATCCGGCGGTAATAGAACAGGTTATCCGGCAGGCGGAACGAACGAAACTGTTTCGTGTGCGCTTCGAAGACGAAAAAAGGGCGCGTTCATTTTCCTATCGGCCGGGGCAGTTTATGCAGGTGGGCCTGCCGGGGGTAGGGGAGGTGCCGATATCGATGACATCGTCTCCTTCTCGGCCGGGATACATCGAATTTTGTATCCGCGCCGTAGGCAAGGTTACCGATGTTATACATAATTTGGGGCGAGGGAAAGATTTGTGGTTGAGAGGGCCTTATGGCCGTCCTTTTCCCTGGCGGGAGATTGAAGGCCGCGACCTATATTTTATCGCCGGAGGAATAGGCCTGGCCCCTTTACGCAGCCTGATAAATCTTGTCTTTGATAATCGTCCTTTGTTCGGGCGGGTGGGGATATTGTATGGGGCAAGGTCGGCGCGGCAATTGTGTTTTCGGGGCGAGTTTAGGCAATGGGCAAAGATGCCTGACACCCGGGTGCTTATGACCGTAGATCGCCCCGGCCCGGGCTGGAAAGAAGATGTTGGCCTGGTGACTCGGCTCTGGGACAAGATAAACCCGCGCCGGCCAGCGGCGGCGTTTGCCTTTGTCTGCGGCCCGCCGGTGATGATAAACGGTGTGGCCCTGCGGTTGCTCGGGGCCGGGTTACGCGATAACCGGATATTCGTTCTCCTGGAGCGGCATATGAAATGCGGCATAGGCAAATGTGGGCATTGCGACATTGGGGGAAAGTTCGTGTGTGTGGACGGCCCGGTGTTTAGTTACAGGCAAATTAAGGAATTGGGCTATGTTTCGGGACCTGACGATTGAGAGGGTTTGCGAAGATGGAGAGGAGACAAGGCAAGATACGGTGGCCTGCGAGGCGCCGTTTACGATAAATGTAAATAAGCGGGAGTTGGTAACGCTACTTTGCAGCCCAAAAGATTTGGATGATTTGGTCCGGGGATTTCTTTTTTCTTCCGGATTGATAAGATGTATCGGCGACATAGAAGATATCGTCTTGGATACACGGCGTTGGGTTGCGGATGCGCGCCTGGTTGATAAACGGCTGTCGCAGGAGTTGTTTTTCAAGAGAATGTGGACCTCCGGATGCGGCCGGGGGGCGCTTTTTTACAATAGCCTGGATATATTGCACCGTGGGAAGATAACATCGGATTTCAGGGTTGGCCGCGCCCGCCTGGTGCGGTTAGCCGAGGAGTTGCAGGTGATGTCCGATGGCTTTAAACGTAGCGGCGGCGTGCATTGCGCCGGGTTGTCGGACGGGGAGAGGATTGTTGTTTTCCGGGAGGACATTGGCCGGCATAACGCCCTGGACAAGGCCTTGGGCGCGGGGCTCAGGCAGGGGTTGGATTTTTCCCGTTCTCTTGTCTTGACCTCGGGGCGCCTGTCCAGCGAGATAGTGCTCAAGGCCAAAAAAGGCGGCATCCCTATAATCACCTCCCGCAGCGCGCCTACGGACCAGGCGGTAAAGTTAGCCCGTGACTTTGCGATGACCCTGGTGGGGTTTGTCCGTGGCCGGAGGATGAATATCTACGCCGCAGGGCAAAGGGTATCTGGTGAAAAATACGGTTTACGGGACACCACTCCATAGGGGCTTCGCCCCTCTGGCGCTCCATAATGCTCCTTTTCGTCGCATTATTCCGCTGTCACCCCTTGGGGATGATTTTGGGGCTTCGCCTCCATCTGGTCCGGGGGCCGGACCCACACCCCCTTATGCGCTGTTGGAAATTTATGTCACAGCGCAGTAGTGCGTTGTGGAAAAAATATTAACAATTAATCAAATATATGATATAATACTGTCTCAAAAGCGAGGAGGTATTATTTGTCATATCGCTTAGGCGGTATAACAGCGGAGAATGCTTATGGCCATAATTGTCTTTATCTTAGGCTCGATTGTGGGTAGTTTTCTGAATGTCTGTATCTGGCGTATGCCCCGCGGGTTGTCCATTGTTTTTCCTGGTTCGCATTGCCCTTATTGCAACAACAGGATTAACTGGTATGACAATATCCCTTTATTGAGTTATCTCTTGTTGCGCGGGCATTGTCGGGATTGTAATGTGGTTATACACCCGTGTTATTTTATCGTGGAGATGCTTACCGGGTTAATGTTTCTGTTGTGTCTTTGGCGTTGGGGTGTATCGGGGGAGTCGTTGGTTTATGGTTTATTCTTTGGCCTGTTGATTATCGCAAGCTTTGTGGATATCCGCTGGCGGATTATCCCCGACGAAGTATCTCTGGGAGGGGCGGCCTGCGGCCTGGCCCTTAGTTTTTTCTTTCCCGTTATTCAGCAGTCCGCGGGGCATCTTGAGGGGCTGGGTTGGTCTTTTCTGGGGATGTTGTGCGGAGCGGCGATTACCTATTCTACGGGGGTTTTGGGGACTATTGTTTTTAGAAAAGAAGCGATGGGGTTTGGCGATGTAAAGATAATGGCCTGTATCGGGGCATTTTTGGGCTGGAAGTTTGCCTTGTTGGCGTTTTTTATTGCCCCGTTATTCGGTTCCCTATATGGGGTATTCGTGTTGTTGCGTCGTAAGAGCCACCTCATCCCTTATGGCCCGTTTTTGTCTTTGGGGGCGATAGTCGCCTTATTATACGGCAAGAAGATATTATCCTTTTTGTTTTTGATTTAGCCCTTCGCCTAATAAGGCAAAGGCCGATATTGTATTGTGTAATATCGGCCGGGGGGGTATATTATGGCTGATTTCGTGCTCAAGAACAAGTTGAAGAGATTACGGGAGATTATTCGTTCTCTGTCTTCGTTGTTGGTGGCTTATTCCGGGGGGGTGGATAGTTCTTTATTGGCTAAGGTTGCCGCGAATATCCTGGGAGACAACCTTTTGGCGGTTCTCGCTCGTTCTCCCACATATACGTCATCGGAGCTTATTCGGGCAAAGGAGTTTGTTCGTCGGCATAAAATAAAATTCCTGACAATAAGGACGAACGAACTGGACAGTCCCTGGTTTTGCGCCAATACCCGCAATCGTTGTTATTATTGTAAGCGTGAACTTTTTCTTTGCCTGCAAAAGATCGCCGCAGAACGCAGGATAAAATATATTGCCGATGGGGCAAATTACGACGATCGGCGCGATTATCGGCCCGGGGCCAGGGCGGCAAAAGAGTGTAAGGTGCGTTCTCCGCTGCAAGAGGCGGGTTTGACTAAAAAGGATATAAGGTCGATATCTCGCCGTATGGGGCTTTCTACCTGGAACCAGCCTTCTTTGGCCTGCCTGGCATCGCGTTTGCCCTATGGCCAAAACATTACCCCCGCGGTGTTGAAGCGGGTTGAAAGCGCCGAAGAGTTTTTGCGCGGGCTGGGGTTTTCGCAGGTGCGCGTTCGGCATTACGATAATTTGGCACGCATCGAGATAGAGACAGGCCGTATTGCCGATTTTACGGCTGGGTTGAGGGCAAAGGTCGTTTTCCTGTTTAAAAAGTTGGGTTATGACTACGTTACTCTGGACCTGGAAGGATATCGCTCCGGCAGTATGAACGAACCCTTTTTTTCCGGACCGGAAAAATGAAAGGGCGCGTTCTGGTGGCGATGTCCGGGGGGGTGGATTCGGCGGTGGCTGCGGGGCTGCTTCGGCAAAAAGGCTATGAAGTAGTCGGTGTTACGATGTGTTTTAATCTGCCCCTGGGCGGAGATATCCGGCGGCCTTCCTGCTGTGATATCTCTAGCATCGAGGATGCCCGTAGGATTGCCGCGGTTCTGGGCATCCGCCATTATGTCTTGAGTTTTGGCCACCTGCTCAGGCAGAGGGTTATCGATAATTTTTGCCGGGAATACTTATCCGGGCGCACTCCCAACCCCTGCGTGCGTTGCAACCGATTTTTGAAGTTTGGGGCATTGTTGGATAAGGCCCGGCAATTATCCTGTGATTATTTGGCTACCGGGCATTATGCCCGTGTTGTCTGCAGCCGCGGACATTATTTGCTTAAGAAAGGCCGGGATAACCGCAAAGACCAGTCTTACTTTCTCTATGCCATAAGCAGTGATACCTTGCCTTATCTGCTTTTTCCTTTGGGAAAATATAGCAAAGATGAGGTGCGCCGCCTTGCCCGGGAAATGAAACTCCCGGTTTGCGATAAGCCGGGAAGCCAGGAGATTTGTTTTGTCTCTGGCGGAGGATATCGGCAGTTTATCCTGCGAACGATGGGGCGGGGGGCGGCGAAAACCGGGCCGATATTGCGCATTGATGGCCGTGTATTGGGAGAACATAACGGCATTGCCTTTTATACCGTAGGCCAACGTCGGGCCCTGGGCGGGGGGCGCAAGAGGCCTTTATATGTAATCCGCATAGATGCCAAGAAGAATGCGATTATTCTCGGCGAGGAAAGAGAACTTTATTCTTCGCGGTTGTCTGCCAGGCAGGTTAATCTTCTCATCGTCCCGAAGCCAAAAAAGGCGATTAACGTAAAGGCGAAGATTCGTTATAATCAACAAGAGGTTCCCGCCCGCCTTTCCTTTACGGGGCCAGAGAGGATAGCCCTGGAATTTGCCCATCCCCAACGGGCAATATCTCCGGGGCAGTCGGTGGTATTTTATCGCGGAGATATTGTTTTGGGCGGAGGGGTGATTATTTGAATACTTTGACCTGGCGGGGGGGCAATAATTGTCCGCCCGCAGCGGACGAGGCAGGCGATGAAGGCGCTGGTATTGTTTTCCGGGGGGCTGGACAGTTTATTGGCGATGAAGATTATCCAAAAGACGGGCATAGAATTGTTTGCCCTGAATTTTGTCAGCCCGTTTTGCCGCTGCCACAGAAAAGACGGGTGTTCTGCCGTGGCCCATTTAAAGGCATTGGGCATAGGTTATCGCCTGGTTTCTTTGTCTGAGGAGTATTTGCAGATTGTTGCCCATCCTAAGTTTGGCCGGGGAAGCAATATGAACCCCTGCCTGGATTGCCGGATTATGATGTTTAAAAAGGCTAAAGATGTAATGGAGGATATCGGGGCGAGGTTTATTATTACCGGCGAGGTCCTGGGGCAGAGGCCGATGTCGCAACAAAGGCGGCAGCTGGAGTTAATCGAAAAAGAGGCTGGATTGTCCGGGCTTGTGTTACGCCCGTTGTCAGCCAGGGTCTTGCCGCAGAGCCTGCCGGAAAAAGAGGGCTGGGTCAGCAATGAGGCATTGCAGGGGTTAAGCGGGAGGATGCGTTCACCCCAGATAAATATGGCCCGGGAGTTAGGCTTAAAGGATTATCCCTGTCCGGCCGGAGGCTGCCTGTTGACCGACAAGAATTTTTCCCGTCGCCTTAATGATTTGATGCGTTATGGCGAATTAACTATGCCGGAGGTCGAACTTTTAAAACTGGGAAGACACTTTCGTCTCAATGATAAGTCTAAGTTGGTTGTGGGGAGGAATGAACGAGAAAATGAACGTCTGCTGAGCCTGGTTAATGACGGAGATACATACTTTGTGTCTAACGAGTTGCCCGGGCCGGTGGGGGTAATTAGAAAGTCACAAGTCACAAATCACAAGTTACAAGTTACGAGTATGGAACGGGCTGCGACAATAGTGGCTTATTATTGCGATGGGGATAGCCGGGATTTCGTCATCCTGAGTCGCCACTGCCCAAAGGGAAAAATAAACATAAAGGCAAGACCGGCAGACAAACCGCAGGTTGAAAAGTTAAGGGTTGAAAATAGTTAAATATACCCTATGTGCCGCCTCAGATGATACAGAAGGATAGCAGGGAACGTTTTTCTCTGCGCCTTCTGCGTTAGCCAAAATGTTTCGTATTCTTTTTGTCTTTTTAGCGCCTCCATTTCTTCTATTGGCTTATGAGCGCGATTTGGGATAATAGTTTGGTTGTTCGTGGGGTTAGAGGCGCAGATCGCTGGATTGGCCAAGTTTATGCTTACAGCAAAACGCACTATCTTTTCCGGGTGGCAAGGGCAACATTGTTTGTTTGGTTTAGGTATAGTTTTCTGGGCCGGATTACGGAATTAAACGGCGAAGCGGTGGTTTCTCTGGCGGTTTGGCAAAATAGTTATGTCGTTCATAGGCTGTTAAGAGGGCATAAACGGGCCGGGGTTATCCTGACGCGGGATTATAACAACAGCAGCCTGGCGGTATTAGTCCGTTCTTTGCAAGGCGGGTTTAGGGGGAGCCCGGCATTATCCCTGGGAATTATCCTAACCGTGGCAATATTTGTCAATAGCGGGCTTAGTTTGGCCTTAGGCCGCGAGATCCGCGCCTGGGGCTGGTTTCTGCGCGTTATGTTTTTGTTTTCCGGAATTTGTTTTTTACTTTATCGGGGGGCCTGGGGAAATTTAATCAAGGGGTCTGTTCTGGCTAATGTTCAACAATCCACATAAATGTTCATCCCTCATTTCCAAAAAATCAGAAAATAACTATTGCTATTTGCTATTAGTTGTCATATAATAATATATTTATTGTGATGGGGAGTATCCCTACTCACAGTTTCTTGGCCAATCAGGTTCATTTCCATCTCATTCTTTTGGCCTGCGATCTTATCAACTTGGTTCAAGCGGCTGTGTCTGCCAAACAAATGGCAGAGTTCTGCCTTGCAGACGATTCGTACCGAATCGTTGGTCTTGCCGACAAGATTGGTCTATTCTGGGGGATAAAACGAACTCAAGATCCCTACGGGTTATATTCACCAGAAACTTTTTCACCGGGCGCTGACCAATATAGAGCACTTGAGAATTCGATGACTTTGTTGAAAGTTTCGTTAGTTTCTCCGTCGGTAAGATTGAAAAAATGGGCATTTTTACGCTTTTTTCAGGGTTAATAAAGGCCAAGACCGGGCCGCCGATAATATTCAAGGCCATCGAGGCGGCCCTGGAAAATACGGCATCAACTGGGCATAAAGCAAGAAAGAATAGGCCGCGAAGGTAAGGCGCCCGTGTCTGGCGCTTGCCTTGAGGGAGTGTGTTATGGAATAGATGCTGGACAGGCTTGACTCTTTGAATTATAATAGAAAAGATAAGGGAAAACAAGAAAAAAATCAGAGCCAACCTTTTTTGCGCGTAACTTGTCGGGAATAAAGAAGATAAATTTTGTAGGTGGCTAATTTTTAACAGAGCCCTGCTTCTTTTTGTCTTCTATTGGTAGCGCCTGGAAGACGATTCGATTTTGTGGTAATTCAATAAAGAATATGTCGCAGGTATTCATAAAAGAGCAGGTTGGTTATTTGATCAATCTCCAGGAGTTGGATAGCTTAAGATACGATATAAAGCATAAATTGGATGCTATTCCGAAAGAGATAAAAAATAAAGATGATGAGTTTGCGGCAAAAAAGGTTATGTTGCGGCAGCTGGAAGAAAAGGCCAAAGAATTATTGCTGCAAAAGAATGAAAGTGAAATAGAACTAAAGAGCAAAGAAGGCAATATCGATAAATTACAAAAACAGCTTTCTCAGATCAAGACCAATAAAGAATATACGGCAATGCTTAAAGAAATAGAAGGATCCAATGCGGATAAATCTTGCATCGAGGATAAAATCTTAAGCATTCTTATGGATTTAGATAAATTGAAAGAGGAGACTGATAAGGCAAAATCTTTCCTGGCCGAAGAAGAAAAGAAGCTGGCCGGGGAAAAAGACAGTTTGAGAAAAGATGAAAAAGTCTTGCGGGATAAGCTGGATGTTTTGCGGGGCAAGCGGGGCCAAATAATTTCTCATGTCGCCCCGGATATTCTTGGTCGTTATGAACGGATATTGGAGAATAAACATGGCCTGGCCCTGGTTAGGGTCGTAAATAATGCCTGTCAGGGGTGTTTTATGAATGTGCCCCATCAGGTCGTCAACGAGATAAGGATGCACGAGAGGTTGATTGTCTGCGATATGTGCGCGAGGATATTGTATGAACAGTCCGACAGCTGAGGCCTTTATCGACGGGGCATCATCGGGTAATCCCGGCCCTAGCGGTATCGGCGTGGTATTAACATCGTCAGGACGAGAAGTTATGAAGATATCCCGGCGTATCGGCCGGGCGACCAACAATGTTGCCGAATACTCCGCCCTGATATGCGCGCTGGAAGAGGCTTTGCGCCTAAAGCTGCCACGGATTGCAATCAATACGGACAGCGAGTTGCTCTATCGGCAGATTAAAGGAGTCTATCGAGTAAAAAATAGCGGGTTGAGGCCGTATTATGTCCAGGCTGTGCGTTTGATGCAGGGATTTGACGTTGTGGAGATGAGGCATATACGACGCGAACACAATAAAGACGCGGATAAACTGGCTAAACAGGGCGCGGGAGAGATAACGCCTCAAGAAAGGAAGGTGGTTGCTTTCGGTAAATAAGGGCATTTTTATTTGTCCACTATGGCCGAAAGAGGAAAGTCCGGGCTCCAAAAGGCGACGTAGTGGGTAATCCCCACCCTTGGGACAAGGACGTTTTTGTCTCAAGCGGATCCCGTTGTCGGGGAAACATTTTCCGGGTAATGGGCCTGTCTCGATTGGGCAAGATAGCCGATTGGACGGGAGAGCCACAGAGATGAGTAATCCGCGGCGCAAAAAGCCTTTTTTGCCTAATCGGCGGAACAGGTTTTTGTTGCGGAGGAGGTGAAACAGGCAATCTCTGCGCGGAGCAATGTCATAAAGGAGGCAACGCCTTATCGGTTTGAGGCGCGAGCCGGCCTGGCTCGTTTCCGTCGATAGGCGGAGGAAGCCTTGGGTAGACTGCCGGAAGCCGAATAGTAATATTCGGCTCCAGAGGAATAACCACCGTTACTTGACAAGAGTAACCACAGAACCCGGCTTACCTTTCTTGGGGCAATAATGTTACAAAAGTGACAATGTCGCTTCTGCAACATTATTTTCCTTACCGCATAATTACAGGAGGTTGATATGTCAGGGCACTCGAAGTGGGCAAGTATTAAACATAAGAAAGCGGCGACAGACGCCAAGAGAGGGGCGTTGTTTACTAAGTTAATCAAAGAGATAACGATATGCGCGAGAAACGGCGGAGGCAACCTCGAGACTAACCCTTCCCTGCGCACGGCGGTGCAGAAGGCCAAGGGGTCAAATATGCCCTGGGATAATATCGACCGGGCAATAAAAAAAGGCACGGGGGAGTTGCCGGGGGTTGTTTATGAAGAGTTGACATACGAAGGTTATGGCCCGGGAGGGGTTGCGATAATGGTTGAGGCGGTGACCGATAATAAAAACCGCGCCTCGGCCGAGATCCGGAATATCTTCTCCAAGAAAAACGGCAATCTTGCCGGCGCGGGATCGGTAAATTGGATGTTTAGCAAGAAGGGATATATCCTGGTGGATAAATCTCAGGTCGGTGAGGATAAGCTGATGGATATCGTGCTGAATGCCGGGGCAGAGGATATGAAGGTAGAGGGCGACAGCTACGAGATTACCACCACCCCCGCGGGGTTGGAGCCGGTAAAGCAGGCCTTGTCGGACAACAAGATATCCTTGCAGTCTGCGGAGGTAACTATGGTTCCCAGCTCTTTAGTTAAGGTTGCCGGGCAGGATGCGAAGACGGTCCTTGCCCTGGTGGAGGCCTTGGAAGACCACGATGATGTGCAAAAGGTGCATGCTAATTTTGATATTCCCGACGAGGATATGGAATAGATGTTGATCTTGGGGGTGGATCCTGGCCTGCGCGTCTCAGGTTATGGCTTGATTACGGGGAGCGCCCCTGACCTGAAATTGGTCCAGGCCGGGGTGATTGTTACTAATTCCCAACAGGCCATACAACAACGTTTGGATACGATATACGGCTCTTTGGACAAATTAGCGGAAGAATTCAAACCGCAGATATTGGTGTTGGAGAAGATATACGCCCATTATCGTCACCCGGCTACCTCTTTTCTCCTGGGTCATGCCCGGGGAGTGATATGCCTTTTGGCAGCTCAAAAGAAGATACAGTTATTTGAATATTTACCTACGCGGGTAAAAAAGGCCGTGGTTGGACGCGGGCATTCCGGCAAGGCCCAGGTAAGAGATGTGGTTCGAAAAATATTGAGGATAAAAGAGGCCTCCTTTGCCTTTGACATCAGCGATGCCCTGGCCCTGGCCATAGCCCATGCCTGGATAAAAAAGGCCTGTTTGCCCGGCAGGTAGTGCGTTGTGACATTAGTTGTTGCCAAAATTCGTCCTGCTTAATGAGACAAAAACCGACAATCAGACTGTGTCGCAATTCCCATCCTGTCATTGCGGTGGAGCAAAGCGACCGAAGCGTTATCATAGAGGAAAGATGCTCTCCCAAAAAATGGCCATAATTTTACGCAAAAGGGTTCCTCGCAATGACATTGTGGCACAGTCTGAATGTCAATTTTTGTCTCATTAGCGGAGGGAGGCATTTTATGATTATCCGCATAGAAGGACGATTTGTCCGTAAGGGCGACGATCACCTGGTGGTCGATGTGCGGGGGATGCACTATCAAATCCTGGCCGCCCCGATAACCTTGGAAAAGGTTGAGGGGGTCGTCGATGAGAAAAACACGGTTAGCCTGATTACCTATCATTATCTGCAGCAGGACCGGGTTAAGGCCGTGCCGGTCCTGATTGGGTTTGTCAACGACATCGAAAAAGACTTCTTCGAAAGGTTTATTACTGTTTCCGGGATAGGGCCTAAAGCGGCGTTGCGCGCCCTTAACCAGCCGATATCGTCTATCGCCCGATTCATAGATGACGGCGATGTTGCCGCCCTTTGCCGCCTGCCGGGCATCGGCCGGCAGCGGGCCAGGGAAATAGTGGCCAAGTTGCAGGGAAAGGTGGGAAAATACGGTTTAATCCGGGATGAGGAATTTGTCGTCGATGCCGACAAGCACCCCGATAGGCTACGTCAGGAGGCCCTGGATGTATTGCTTCAATTGCAATACAGGAGGAATGAGGCGCGGGATATGATCGAAGCGGCGCTAAAGAGGTCGCCGCGCATTGCCACGGCCGAGGACCTGCTTAACGAGGTCTATAAGCATAAAAAATGATAAACCGCGACAAAGCCGTGATCGAGGCCCTTCTTTTTGTCTCCGATGGGCCTTTGGTTATCGAACACATCAGGGAGGTGTTGGGACACCTGGAGGCGCAGGCCATTCGCGCCTTAATTCAGGAGTTGAGGCAGGAATATAAAGAGGCCGGCCGGGGAATACACATTGTCGAGATTGCCGGGGGTTTCCAGATGATAACCGATCCTGAGCTGGCCGATTACCTGAAGAAGTATTGCCGCCATAAACACAAGGAACATCTTAGCTCACCGGCCCTGGAGGCCATGGCGATAATCGCCTATCGCCAGCCGATAACCCGTTTGGAGGTAGAGGAGATACGCGGGGTAAACAGTGGGGGCGTGGTTAAGCATTTGTTGGACAAAAGATTAATCCGTATTGTGGGAAAAAAAGATGCTCCCGGACGGCCATTTATTTATGGCACGACTAAACAGTTCCTGCAGTATTTTGGCTTGGGCTCGCTTAAGGAATTGCCCAAGGTTGAAGAGTTCGATAACTTGGCCAATGCTTCTCAGTAGTACTTATTATAGAAAGTGTCAAGGTGTCAAGGTCTTGTGTTTTGGGACATATGAGTTTATTGAGTTTATTGAGTTTTGTATTTTGGGACTATGTCCCGAAATACAAGAAAACAGTCTTTTATGACTTTAGAAAATTTACGCAGTCGCATAGACAAACTGGATAGCCGGATAATAGAATTACTTAACCAGCGCGCGGGGATTAGTATGGCCATTGGCCGGATTAAGGCCAAGCATAACCGGCCGGTATATTCTCCCGACAGGGAAAGTAAGGTTTTGTCGCGAATTCGTCGTAGCAACAAAGGCCCGATTGCCGCTTCGGCGATGGAGGCGATATACAGAGAGATTATGTCTTCCAGTCTTTCTTTGGAGAAAGGCCTCAGGATATCTTATCTTGGTCCGGAGGCAACATTTACTCACCTGGCTGCCTTGAAGAGGTTTGGTTCTTCTGTGGAATATGTCCCGTCTAACAGCATCAGCGATGTGTTTATCGATGTAGAGCAGGATGCCTGCGATTATGGCGTGGCTCCGGTGGAGAACTCTATCGAGGGAGCAATAAATCATACCCTGGATATGCTTGCGGAGTCTTCTTTGAATATCTGCGCCCAGATTAATCTTTCCGTATCGCATAATTTGATTTCGCGATACAAAATAAGCAAGATCAAAAAAGTCTATTCCAATCCCCAGGTTTTCGGACAGTGTCGTATGTGGCTAAGGGCTAATCTTTCTCAGGCTGAATTAGTGGAGGTCTCCAGCACCAGTCGGGCGGCAGAACGTTGTGTTAACGAGAATGATTCGGCCTGTATCGCTTCTTCTTTGGCCGCGTCGGTTTACGGGCTGAAGATTGTCGCCCGGTCCATAGAAGACACCCGTCATAACATTACCCGCTTTTTGGTCGTAGGAAAAGATGATGTCGTCCCGACGGGAAATGATAAGACCTCTGTGGTTTTTTCCATAAAGGATAAGGTCGGGGCGTTGCACAAGATGCTTTTGCCGTTTAAAAGACATAAGATTAACCTTACTAAGATAGAGTCTCGCCCTTCCAAGAGGAAGGCCTGGGATTATTATTTCTTCGTCGACTTAAACGGACATATTCGAGATGAGAATGTATCTTTGGCGTTCAAAGAATTAAGCCGACAGGCGAGTTATTTAAGGGTTTTGGGCTCATATCCCAATGTTGAATAGCAGGCAATCCACCCCAGGCAGTATTCTTATTGTTGTTCTCTGGTCGTTATTTTTCCTGACTATGTTAGGTGTGGCAATCGGCGCTTATGTGCGCCCGCAGATCGATCTGGCCCGACGGTTGATACGTAGGGCCGAGGGGCATTATCTGGCCTTTGCCGGTGTCCAGCGGGCAATGTTGGAGGTGTATAAGGATAGCCTGGGCAGTTATGACGCCGCGAATGACAGCTGGGGCAATAATAATCCGGCCTTTGCCAATGTATTGTTGGGGAAGGGGAGTTTTAGTCTGGTCAGGGGGCAAGATGGCTCTTTCCCGTCTTCGGCCCAGGATACGCCCGGCTACGGCCTTAGCGACGAAGAAGGAAAGATAAATATTAACAAGGCCTCCCTTGCTACACTAAAGGGCTTATTTGAGATAGCCGCGGGCCTGTTCGGACAGGACGCAGAGGATGTTGCCGCGGCGATTGTTGACTGGCGCGATGAAGATAGCGAGCCGCAGGAAAACGGCGCCGAGGACGGGTATTATTCTACGCTCAGCCCGGCCTACCCCTGTAAAAATGCCGATTTTCAGGCGCGGGAAGAATTGCTTTTGGTGAAGGGGATTAATCGGGAAATATTCGATAAGATAAAAGAGGTAATTACCTTATACGGCGAGGGCGCGGTAAATATAAATAGCGCGGATAAGGTTGTTTTGCGGAGCTTGGGGCTGGACGATGCCCTGGTGGAGAAGGTGATTGCCTTCCGTAAAGGCCCGGACGGAAGCGAGGGGACGGATGACGACAATGTATTTACCGCCGCGGGAGAGATAGTTGCCTTGCTGGATGATTATGCCGGGTTGTCTTCACAAGAGTCCGATGCATTGAGCGCGGTAATATCCTCCGGGCCCCTCTCTGTTGTCTCGGATAATTTTCGGGGTTGGTGCGTGGCAAAACTGGCCGGCAAGACTGCCGGGCGCATAGAGTTCGTCGTTAACCGCGCCGGGGATATAATGTTTTGGCGCGAGGAATAATATTTTTTATGTTTAAGCTGCATTTAGGACAGAAAAATGGGTTAAAAAATGCCGCGGACAAAAAGCCGATTGTTGCTGTGGAGATAGGCAACGACTGGCTTAAGGTTATCGAAAACGTTCCTTCATCCGGAGGGTGGATTATCAATAAGATGGCCTTTAATAAACTTGCCGAAATTAAGGGCCCTGTGACGGAAACCCTCTCGGCCATTGTCCAAGACTTGAAATTAGGGGCGCAACCGGTAATTACCTATATCCCCCGCCATTTGGTAACGATAAGAATCCTTAGGTTTCCTTCGACTAACCCCAAAGAGATAGAGGATATGGTTAGCCTGCAGGTGGGAAAACAAACGCCTTATTCCAAGCAGGAGATTGTTTCGGTGTATAAGGTTATAGATACCGAAGACGATGGGTACTCCCGGATAATGTTGGTTATTGTTCGGCATAGCCTGATTAATGAACGGCTGGATGTGTTAAGAAATTCCGGCCTGGAGATAGATAACGTAGGCATAAGTTCGGAAGGAGTATTCAATTGGTTTATACAGGCTTATCTTAAGCCTAACAGCAAAGATAAAGGCAATATTTTGTCCGCGGGGACAGGCCAGGTGGGGATTCGACCGATCATCCTTTTGGATATAGATTCCAACTATTCCGATTTTATGGTTATCCATAAGCAAAGGATGATGTTTACTCGCAGTATTCTTATTGGAGCAAATCATTTGTTGGAAGATCGGGATAAATGGCAGGATAAATTCATCGGGGAGCTGAGACGTTCTGCAGAGTTATATAAGACAGAAGAAAATGGAAGCGCCGCGGAAAAGATGTTTTTATCCGGGGCATCGGGAAGGATAGAAGGCTTAGATACTGTATTTAGTGTAAAATTAGGCCTACCTGTGTTAAACACGGGGACATCGGGCAACGTCAAAATAAAAAACAAGGCATCCCTGGAAGACGAAAAGTTTCGCCCCATCTCCGTCTCGCCGCTTATCGGATTATCTTTGGCGCGCCGGCAGCCGGACATAGACCTAACCCCAAACGAGCTGCGCATCCAAAGGTCTACCGAGGAAAAGCGCCGGCACCTTACGCGGATGGGAATATTGTTTATCGCCTTGATTATGTCCGGATCATTATCGGTATTGATTAATATTTATAACAAAAGTGGTTACCTTGCCCGGCTAAAACAAAATATAGCCCGCACGGAAAAGAAGTCCGACGCTGTGGAAAAGATGCGCATGAGAATAGAATTGGTAAAGAAGCGCCTGGACGCCAAGGGGACGTCTTTGGATATTTTTTATCGGATACATAAGCTTACTCCC